>NZ_JASLAW010000083.1 GCF_030147005.1 Pseudomonas sp. | reverse complement strand
CGAAAGACGATAGGGCGCCGCGGTTATTCAGAAACGGCGCGTTATCGTTGACGATCTTCGCGAGCAAGCTCGCTCCTACAGAAACTTCTAATTTTTTATCCGCTGCCAGCCCTGCTTCGCGGCGGATTTCCTGCGTCACTGCATTGTCATCTTTCTGTCATACAGGACCGCTAGGGTGTGCGCATGAATGATCTGGCCAATTCCACCATGACGACGACTTCTCCCCCCAAGCGCATTGACTTCAATACGCCTGAGCTGCAACGCAAGCGCCGCATTCGCGCGCTCAAGGATCGCTTCACCCGTTGGTATGTACTGGTCGGCGGCCTCGCCGTGCTGGCCGCCATTACCCTGATTTTCTTCTTCCTGGCCTATGTGGTTGCGCCACTGTTTCAAGGCGCCTCGCTGACCAAGGAAGACGCGCTGACGCCCGCCTGGATGCAGGACGCCGGCAAGCCGTTGCTGATTTCTCTGGAAGAACAGAACAAAGTCGCCATGCGGGTTTCCGACAAGGGGCAGGCGCTGTTCTTTGACGTCGACACCGGCGCTGAACTCAAGCGTGTTGACTTGCCGCTGCCTGCCAATACCCGCGTTGAGTCCATCGGTGAAGACCAACCGGGCAGCCCGCTGGTGATCCTGGGTTTGTCCAACGGCCAGTCCATGGTGTTCCGCCACACCTATAAGGTGTCCTACCCGGACGGCAAGAAAACCATCAGCCCTGCGATCGAATACCCTTACGGCGAAACGCCGATTGTGTTGGATGAGGCCGGCCGGCCGCTGGAGCACGTCGCGCTCAATGCCACCGATACTTCCCTGGTGGTGGCCGGCTCGGCCGGTTCGCACTTGAATGTGCTGACCCTGAGTCGCGAAGAAAACATGATGACCGGCGAAGTCACCAGCGAGCAGAAGCGCGTCGAACTGCCGCAAATGACCGAGCCGGTAAAGGCGATCTTCATCGACCCGCGCCAGCAATGGTTGTATGTGATCAACGGTCGCGCCCTGGCCGATGTGTTCAGCCTGCGCGACAAGAGCCTCAACGGTCGCTACAAACTGCTTGAAGACGGCAACACCGAGGTTACCGCCAGCACCCAGCTGGTGGGCGGCATCTCGCTGATCGTCGGCAACTCCAAGGGTGGTCTGGCCCAGTGGTTCATGGCCCGTGACCCGGATGGCGAGCAGCGCCTCAAGCAAATTCGTACTTTCCAGATGGGCACCGCGCCAATTGTGGGAATCACGGCTGAGGAACGTCGCAAAGGCTTCACCGCCCTCGACGCTTCCGGCCAGTTCGGCGTGTTCCACAGCACCGCGCACCGCACCTTGCTGGTCGACCCAGTGGTCGACGGCCAAGGGGTGTTCGGCATGTCCCCACGGGCCAACCGCGTGATCGTCGAGGCCGGTGGCAAGCTGCAACCGCTGCTGCTCGACAACCCGCACCCGGAAGTATCCTGGAGCGCGCTGTGGAGCAAGGTTTGGTACGAGAACTACGACGAGCCTAAATACGTCTGGCAATCGACCGCCGCCAACACCGACTTCGAACCCAAGATGAGCCTGGCGCCGCTGACCTTCGGTACGCTCAAAGCCGCGTTCTACGCCATGCTCCTCGCCGCGCCGCTGGCTGTAGCCGCCGCGATCTACACGGCTTACTTCATGGCCCCGAGTCTGCGCCGCAAGGTCAAGCCGGTGATCGAGTTGATGGAAGCGATGCCGACGGTGATCCTCGGCTTCTTCGCCGGCCTGTTCCTGGCGCCCTATGTGGAAGGGCACTTGCCGGGGATTTTCAGCCTGCTGATGCTGTTGCCGGTCGGCATCCTGGTGGCCGGTTTTGTGTTCAGCCGTTTGCCAGAATCGATCCGCCTGCGCGTTCCCGACGGCTGGGAAAGCGCGATCCTGATCCCGGTGATCCTGTTCGTGGGCTGGCTCTCGCTGTACATGAGCCCGTACCTGGAAACCTGGTTCTTCGGCGGCGACATGCGCATGTGGATCTCCCACGACCTGGGCATCACCTACGACCAGCGCAACGCCCTCGTAGTCGGCCTGGCCATGGGCTTCGCGGTGATCCCGAACATCTACTCCATCGCCGAAGACGCCGTGTTCAGTGTGCCGCGCGGCCTGACCCTGGGCTCCCTGGCCCTGGGCGCCACGCCTTGGCAGACCATGACCCGCGTAGTGATCCTGACCGCCAGCCCGGGCATCTTCTCCGCCCTGATGATCGGCATGGGCCGCGCAGTGGGCGAGACCATGATCGTGCTGATGGCCACCGGTAACACGCCGGTGATGGAGATGAACCTGTTCGAAGGCCTGCGCACGTTGGCGGCTAACGTCGCGGTGGAAATGCCCGAGTCGGAGGTGGGCGGCAGTCACTATCGCGTGCTGTTCCTCTCGGCGCTGGTGCTGCTGCTGTTCACTTTCATCATGAACACCCTCGCCGAGCTGATTCGTCAGCGTCTGCGCAAGAAATACTCGTCGCTTTAAGAAAGGTAGAAGTCTGTGAAACAGAACTCCCTGAATGGATGGTTCAAGAGCGGCGCCCCCGGCGTCTGGATCAGCGGTGGCGCGGTGTCCATCGCGGTCATCATGACCATTGGTTTGCTGGCTGTGATTGCGGTGCGCGGTTTGGGTCACTTTTGGCCGGCTGACCTGATCCAGGCCAGCTACAACGTGCCGGGCCAGGCCAACCATATTGTCATCGGCGAAGTGGTGCAGAAAGAAGAAGTACCGCGCGAGCGCCTGAAAAGCGCTGGCCTGCCGGTGCCCGATGAGGGCCCGGAGTTCATGACCCGCGAGCTGATCAAGGTCGGCAACCGCGATTTGAACGGCAATGACTTCACCTGGATCGTCGGAGAATGGTTGAAGGATCAGACCAAACCGGTGCAGTTGATGGCCATCGAGCGGCGTGAGTGGGGCAACTTCTACGGCACCCTGGTCAACGTCAAGCAGGATGGCAAGATCATCGCCGAAGGCGAGGCCGCGTGGCCGGAGCTGCAAGCGCGCGTGGAACGCGTCAACACGCTCGCCGCCCAGCTCAAGAGCCTGGAAAAAACCGATATCGGCGCGATCAACGCCGGGCTGGAGCGCCTGCGCCTGCACGGGCGCAAGTTGGAACTGGAAGGCAAGCTCGACGCCGCCGCCCAGGCCGATATGGACGCCGACCGTGCCGAACTGAATGCCCGCTATCAGGACATCGAAGCGCGGCTGGCCGACCTGCATGCCCAGTTCAACCGCGACGCGCTGACGGCCCGCGACGGCAACGGCAAGGAAATCGAAATCGGCATCGGCAAAGTGGTGCACGCCTACCAGCCGAACGCCATGGGGACGATGACCAAGATCGGCTTCTACTTCAGCAAGGTCTGGGAGTTCTTGAGCGACGACCCACGGGAAGCCAACACTGAAGGCGGGATCTTCCCGGCGATCTTCGGCACCGTGATGATGACCCTGATCATGGCAATGATCGTCACGCCTTTCGGTGTGCTGGCGGCGGTGTACTTGCGTGAATACGCCAAGCAAAACACCCTGACGCGGATTATCCGCATCGCGGTCAACAACCTGGCGGGCGTACCGGCGATCGTTTACGGCGTATTCGGCCTGGGCTTCTTCGTGTACGTACTGGGTGGCTCGGTGGACCGCCTGTTCTTCGCCGAAGCGTTGCCGGCGCCGACCTTCGGCACGCCCGGCCTGCTCTGGGCCTCGCTGACACTGGCGCTGCTGGCGGTGCCGGTAGTGATCGTGGCGACGGAAGAAGGCCTGGCGCGGATTCCTCGCACCGTGCGTGAAGGTTCCCTGGCACTCGGCGCGACCAAGGCGGAAACGTTGTGGAAGATCGTGCTGCCGATGGCCAGCCCGGCAATGATGACCGGCATGATCCTCGCCGTGGCCCGTGCCGCCGGTGAGGTGGCTCCGCTGATGCTGGTAGGCGTGGTGAAGCTGGCCCCGTCGCTGCCGTTGGACGGCAACTACCCGTACCTGCACCTTGACCAGAAGATCATGCACCTGGGCTTCCACATCTATGACGTCGGCTTCCAGAGCCCCAACGTCGAAGCGGCGCGGCCGCTGGTATACGCCACCGCCTTGCTGCTGGTGGTGGTGATCGCCACGCTCAATCTGTCGGCGGTGTGGATACGTAACCACCTGCGCGAGAAGTACAAGGCGCTGGACAGCTAAAGCTATTAGCCACAAGCGGCAAGCTACAAGCCGCTTTTGCTCAAATCTTGCAGCTTGCAGCTAAGAGCTCGCAGCTACGAACGGAGTGAGACCATGCAACACGAAACCCATTCCCACGGCATCAACATGTCTGCCCTGGGTCGCGACAAGCAGAGCCTGAGCCTGGCCCAGGAAACCGTGGCCATCGAAGTGCCGGGCCTGAGCCTTTACTACGGCGACAAGCAGGCACTGTTCGACGTCAGCTTGAACATCCCCAAGCAGCGCGTGACCGCCTTCATCGGCCCGTCGGGCTGCGGCAAGTCTACGCTGCTGCGCACCTTCAACCGCATGAACGACCTGGTGGACGGTTGCCGTGTGGAAGGCGCCATCAACCTTTACGGCACCAATATCTACCGCAAGGGCGAAGACGTGGCCGAGTTGCGCCGCCGCGTGGGCATGGTGTTCCAGAAGCCCAACCCGTTTCCCAAGACCATCTATGAAAACGTGGTCTACGGCCTGCGCATCCAGGGCATCAACAAGAAGCGCATCCTCGACGAAGCCGTGGAGTGGGCGCTCAAGGGTGCCGCGCTGTGGGACGAGGTCAAGGATCGTCTGCATGAGTCGGCCCTCGGTTTGTCCGGCGGCCAACAGCAGCGTCTGGTGATCGCCCGCACCATCGCCGTGGAGCCTGAAGTGCTGTTGCTCGACGAACCGTGCTCGGCCCTCGACCCGATCTCGACGCTGAAAGTCGAAGAGCTGATTTACGAGCTCAAGTCCAAGTTCACCATCGTCATCGTGACCCACAACATGCAGCAGGCCGCGCGTGTTTCCGACTACACCGCGTTCATGTACATGGGCAAGCTGGTGGAGTTTGGCGATACCGACACCCTGTTCACCAATCCGGCGAAGAAGCAGACCGAAGATTACATCACCGGTCGCTATGGCTAGGAAGCCGTGGTTCTGATTGCACTGACGCTGCGGTTCTCCGCACCTTACCGGACGCTCCAAGGACGCCAACATGATTAGCAAAGAAGGCCTTACCCATCACATCTCCGCGCAGTTCAACGCCGAGCTTGAGGAAGTGCGCAGCCACCTCCTGGCGATGGGCGGTCTGGTGGAGAAGCAAGTCAACGATGCGGTCACCGCGCTGATCGAGGCCGACTCGGGCCTGGCCCAGCAAGTGCGTGAGATCGATGACCAGATCAATCAGATGGAACGCAACATCGACGAAGAATGCTTGCGCATTCTCGCGCGCCGCCAGCCTGCGGCCTCCGACCTGCGCTTGATCATCAGCATCTCCAAATCGGTGATCGACCTCGAGCGTATCGGCGATGAAGCCACCAAGATCGCCCGCCGCGCCATCCAATTGTGCGAAGAAGGCGAAGCACCACGCGGCTACGTGGAAGTGCGCCATATCGGCGACCAGGTGCGCAACATGGTGCGTGATGCCCTCGACGCGTTTGCGCGGTTCGATGCAGACCTGGCGCTGTCGGTGGCCCAGTACGACAAGGTCATCGACCGCGAATACAAGACCGCCCTGCGTGAGCTGGCCACCTACATGATGGAAGACCCGCGCTCTATCTCGCGCGTCTTGAGCATCATCTGGGTACTGCGCTCCCTGGAGCGCATCGGCGACCACGCGCGCAATATCTCTGAGTTGGTGATTTACCTGGTGCGCGGCACCGACGTTCGGCACATGGGCCTCAAGCGCATGAAAGCCGAAGTTGAAGGCAGCGCTGATCTTATCCCTAATGTTCCGGGCGAATCTGACGATAAGTAAGGTTGCCCGAGAAATTAACGCCCGGCCATTGGTCGGGCGTTTTCGTTCTTGGCGAGCGGAATTTATTGCGGATGGGGGTTAATAAGCCCTAACGTGACTGCAGATTTTTGGCAAAGTGCCATCATTGGCGTGCTGCCAGCCAAGGTTTTATAGGATGAAGGGTCGATGAGTAAAGTCAGTGTGTTGGTGGTGGATGACGCCTCGTTTATTCGCGACCTGGTGAAGAAGTGCCTGCGCAATTACTTCCCCGGGATCAAGATCGAAGATGCGGTGAACGGTAAGAAGGCGCAATCCATTCTGATGCGCGAGACCTTCGACCTGGTGCTGTGCGACTGGGAAATGCCGGAGATGTCCGGCATTGAGCTGTTGACCTGGTGCCGCGAGCAACCCCACCTGAAGGCTATGCCATTCGTGATGGTGACCAGCCGCGGTGACAAGGAGAACGTGGTGCAGGCGATCCAGGCCGGTGTTTCCGGTTACGTCAGTAAGCCGTTCACCAATGAGCAGTTGCTGAACAAGGTCAAACAGGCCCTGCACAAGATCGGCCGCCTCGACGCGTTGATCGCCAGCGCGCCGACCAAGATGAACTCGGCCTTCGGCAACGACTCCCTGAGCGCGCTGACCGGTGGCAAGCCCGAAGCAATCAAGTCGGCGCCAGTGGCGGCCCCGAGCAAAGGTCTGCTCAACAGCGCGCCTGCCGCCGCCGCCCCGGCCGCTTCGCCTGGCGGCGGTCGTGGCCAGGGCCAGTTGCGCCTGTCCAGCGGCACCCAGCAATGCGTGATCAAGGCGCTGAGCATCAAGGAAGCGTTGTTGGTGGTGCGTCGCGGTGAGGTCTTGCCCCAGGTACTGGAAAGCGCGGTGCTGGACCTTGAACAAGGCGAAAACGCGGAAGTGGCGCGCCTCAATGGCTACCTGCATGCGATCGTTGCCTTCGAGCCCAAGCCCGACAGCGACTGGCTGCAGCTGACCTTCCGGTTTATCGACCAGGATGCGCAGAAGCTGGATTACATCTCCCGCCTGATCGCGCGCGGCACCGCGCAGAAGCACTTCGTGCCGGGTGCGTGATCCAGAATGACCAACCAATGTGGGAGGGGGCAAGCCCCTCCCACGTTGAGAGCGCATGCCTGCTGTCAATCCAGCATTAGTACCTTGGCCAGCACGATCTTCGGCCCTTTCATCTTCTTGATGATGATCCGCAGGCCTTCAACCTCCAGCACTTCCTCCTCTTCCGGCACCCGTTTCAAAGTGTCGTAGATCAGGCCGGCCAGGGTTTCGGCTTCGATATGGTCCAGGTCGATGCCGAGCAGGCGTTCTACCTTGAACAGCGGGGTGTCGCCACGCACCAGCAGCTTGCCCGGCTGGTAAGCGAGGATGCCGCGTTCGGCCTTGCGGTGTTCGTCCTGGATATCGCCCACCAGCACTTCCAGCACGTCTTCCATGGTCAGGTAGCCGATGATCTTGCCGTCGGCTTCTTCCACCAGGGCGAAGTGCGCGCCGCCTTTGCGGAACTGCTCCAGCAATTGCGACAACGGCATGTGGCGCGACACACGCTCCAGCGGGCGGGTCAGTTCGGCCAGGTTGAACGACTCGGGAATGTGGTCCAGGGCCGCCAGCTCCAGCAGCAGGTCCTTGATGTGCAACAGGCCCACGAACTCGTTGCGCACCGCGTCATACACCGGGTAACGGCTGAATTTGTGGCGACGGAACAGCGCGAGGATTTCCTTGAGCGGTGCGTTGAAGTCCAGGGTGACCAGGTCTTCCCGTGAGTTGGCCCAGTCCACCACTTCCAGTTCGCCCATTTCCACGGCGGAGGCGAGTACGCGCATGCCTTGATCGCTCGGGTCCTGGCCACGGCTGGAGTGCAGGATCAGCTTGAGTTCTTCGCGGCTGTAATGGTGTTCGTGATGCGGGCCGGGCTCGCCCTGGCCGGCGATGCGCAGAATGGCGTTGGCGCTGGCGTTGAGCAGGTAGATCGCCGGGTACATCGCCCAGTAGAACAGGTAGAGCGGCACGGCAGTCCACAGCGAGAGCAATTCGGGCTTGCGAATGGCCCACGATTTGGGTGCCAGCTCACCGACCACAATGTGCAGGTAGGAAATCACGAAGAAGGCGGCAAAGAACGACACGCCCTTGATCACTTCCGGCGACTCGACGCCTGCGGCGCCCAGCAACGGCTCAAGGATATGAGCAAAGGCCGGCTCACCGACCCAGCCCAAGCCCAGGGAGGCGAGGGTGATACCCAACTGGCAGGCCGACAGGTAAGCGTCGAGCTGGCTGTGCACGGTGCGCAGGATCTGCCCGCGCCAGCCGTTAGTGTGGGCGATGGCCTCGACGCGGGTGGAGCGCAGTTTGACCATGGCAAATTCCGCCGCAACGAAGAAACCGTTGAGCAGTACCAGGACCAGTGCAAAAAGAATCATGCCGAAATCGGCGAAGAGTGTGGCGAGGGTGATACCAGGGGAAGGGTCCATGATGGGGTTTTGCAGGTTCCGTATGTTCAATAAGGGGGGGATGACGGGCCTGAAAGGCAGGCGCAAGTCGGCCAATGTAGCGGCTGACGGGGCGCTTGCCTAGTGGTTGCTGCCGGGCGGGGCCTGGAATGCGCGCTCCTACAGTTGGTGTTGTACTGTGTTTGAGTTATTCGTCATTCCCGACGAGCCGCGAACGGGTCACCTGCGCTGGCGGAAAATGGCAGGTAAACGTGCTGCCTTGCCCCAGCACGCTGCTGATCTCCAGGCGGGCGCGATGGCGCAGCAGCACGTGCTTGACGATCGCCAGGCCCAGGCCGGTGCCGCCGGTGTTGGAGTTGCGGCTCGAGTCGACGCGGTAGAAGCGTTCGGTCAAGCGCGGCAGGTGCTTGGCGTCGATGCCGATGCCGGAGTCCTGCACGCTCAGGTGCGCGCCGTGTTCGTCAGCCCACCAGCGGATGCGGATATGGCCCTTGTCCTGGGTGTACTTCACCGCATTGAACACCAGGTTGGAGAACGCACTGCGCAACTCGCCCTCGCTGCCCTTGAGCAGCACCAGCGGATCGGCTTCCAGGGTAATGTGCTGGCCGCGCTCACCGGACAGGGCCTGGGCGTCATTCTTGATGGTCTGGAGCAGGCTCTGCACGGCCACGGGGTGGTTGTCCGACGGATAGTCAGTGGCCTCAAGCTTGGCCAGCAGCAGCAGGTCGTTGAGCAGGGTTTGCATGCGTGAGCCTTGCTGCTGCATTTGCTGCAGGGCGCGGCTCCAGCGCGGGTTGATCTCGTCGACATTGTCGAGCAGCGTCTCCAGATAGCCGCAGATCACCGTCAACGGCGTGCGCAGCTCGTGGGAAACGTTGGCCACGAAGTCTTTACGCATCTGTTCCAACTGATGGATGCGAGTCACGTCGCGCACCAGCATCAAGTGCTCGTTATTGCCGTAGCGCGTCAGGTACAGCTGGATACGCACGCGGTCGTTGGTGGGCGAGGGGATTTCCAGGGCTTCTTCGTAGTTGTCCTGCTCGAAGTACTCTTTAAAGCGCGGGTGGCGTACCAGGTTGGTCACCGGCTGGCCGCTGTCCTGGGGCGTCTTGAGGCCCAGCAGGGTTTCGGCGGCGCGGTTCCACCATTCCAGGTTGCCGTCGCTGTCGAGCATGATCACCGCGTCTTTGAGCGCGGCGGTGGATTCCTGTACCCGGTCGATCACCGCTTGCAGGCGCCCGCGTACCCGCTGGTCGCGGCGCTGCAGGTGGTAAATGCTGTCGAACACTTCGCCCCACAAACCGTAGCCGTCGGGGGGTGCTTCGTCGGGTTTGTGCTGGCGCAGCCATTCATGCAGGCGCAGCAATTGTTTGAGGGTCCAGCCCAGGTACAGCGCGATGCCGATAGCCAGGCTCCAGCCGTAATAACCACTGATCAGTCCGGCCAGCAGGCAACCGGTGATCAGCAGGAGCATGTGGCGAATCAGGGTGCCATGCCAGTTTTGGTTCACTTGAACATGCGTCCTTGTCAGCTTAAGTCAGGAGGCGGCCGGCTCAGCCCTTGGTGGAAAACCGGTAGCCCGTGCCGCGCACGGTTTGTACCAGATTCTCATAGGCATCGCCCAAGGCTTTGCGCAGGCGGCGGATATGCACGTCCACGGTGCGCTCCTCCACGTACACGTTGCCGCCCCACACTTGGTCCAGCAGTTGGCCGCGAGTGTAGGCGCGCTCCTGGTGAGTCATGAAAAACTGCAGCAGGCGGTATTCGGTCGGGCCCATTTCGGCCGGCTTGCCGTCGATGGTCACTCGGTGGCTGATCGGGTCCAGAATCAGGCCGTCGACTTCAATAGGGGCTTCGCCATCGGTCGGGCCGGCTCGGCGCAGTACGGCTTTGAGGCGCGCTACCAGCTCTCGCGGGGAAAAAGGCTTGGTGATGTAGTCATCGGCGCCGACTTCCAGGCCCTGGATCTTGTTGTCCTCTTCGCCCTTGGCGGTGAGCATGATGATCGGGATATCCCCGGTCAGTTCATCGCGCTTGAGGCGCCGGGCCAGTTCGATACCGGAAGTGCCGGGCAGCATCCAGTCGAGCAGGATCAGATCCGGCTTGCGGTCGACGATAATGGCATGGGCCTGCTGGGAGTTCTCCGCCTCCAGGCAGTCGTAGCCGGCCATTTCCAACGCAACGGCGATCATCTCGCGAATGGGCGCTTCGTCGTCAACAATCAGAATGCTCCTGCCAACCATGCTCAAAAATCCTCTTTGTCATTTAACTGTCTTGCGCCGCATTAGATAACGGAATTATTGCAGTCGTGTGACAGTAATTTAGTCCCTTGGGCAATTCACGGCACTCTGGACTACCCTATGGGTCCGAATCCTGACAACCACAAAAGGAAGGTTCCGATGACTCACAGCACGATTTCCTGGAAAGCCCTGCTGGTAACGGCCGCGTTGACGCTGCCGGGCCTGGCTTTTGCCGCAGAACCTGCGATGACGAAAGACGGGATGTTGGTGGATCACAAGGGCATGACGCTCTACACCTTCGACAAGGATGCCGACGGAAAATCAATGTGCAATGACCAGTGCGCGACCAACTGGCCGCCGCTGAAGGCCGAGTCCACCGATAAGTCCGAAGGCAAATGGACGGTGATCACCCGTGATGACCAGACCAGCCAGTGGGCGTACGACGGCAAGCCGGTCTACACCTTCAAGGATGACAAGAAGGCCGGGGACAAGACCGGTGATGGCAAGGGTGGCGCTTGGCATGTGATCAAGCCCTGATCCTGCGACGCTGCTGAAATCATCGCGGGCAAGCCCTAATGTCAGTCAGTTAAGACAGAACCGGTCCCTGTGGCGAGGGAGCTTGCTCGCGCTGGACTGCGTAGCAGTCCCATTTTTGGGGCCGCTTCGCGCCCCAACGGGAGCAAGCTCCCTCGCCACAGGGACCGGTTCTGTCTTAACTGACTGGCATTAAGGCAAGCCAGCCCCCACATTTCTTATTCGGTTTGGTCAGTGACTACTGGGCAAACAGTGCTTTGCGTCCCTCGGGCGAGGTCAGCATTTTATCCCCGTTGTGCCCCACGCCCGGCACTTCCACCAGCCTGTGACCCAACTGCGGATGGCGCTGCTTGAGGTAGTCAACGTAGTTGTGCCCGCGAATCAGCCGATAGGCGCCCTGGGTTTGGGCTTCGCAGCCTTTATCCAGCGCCGGGTGGTTGGGGTCGGTGTCCTGCTGGCCCAGCAGGTAGGTGATGTCGCGTGACACGTAGGCTTGTTCCAGTTGCTGGGCGCCTTGGTCACCGACGTAATCCGGCAGGTTTTGCATGCCATATTTCCAGTCGTTGAAACCTGGGCAACTGGCCGCATCGAACGGCACCGGCCGCTGCGGGCTGAAGTAGGCGTAGGAAGACGGGTTGGCCACTACGTAACGCAGCCTGATGCCTTCGGTTTTCAGCAATGGGTGCTCGTGGCCGGTGACGGCGAAGCGCTGCACCACCTGGCCACCGCCTGAATGCCCGGCGACTACGATTTCCTTCAGCGCCGGGAACAGCGTGCGGTTGCCGAGGTGTTTGATGATCTGGTCGAGGGCGCCATAAGAGCTGACCTGCCCCGGCCCGATTGACGGCTCGCCGGCCATCCAATCGTTGCCTTTCCAGCGCAGCACCTGATTATCCAGGTGGTTGCGTTTCACGTCCGACGGGTTGAGAAACTGCGGCGCAATCACCAGCACGCTGCCGCCAACCCCGGCATGGGCGGCGGCATCGACACCGCTTTGCAGGTAGGTCTGCGCATTGCGCAGGCGGCCATGCACGATAATCAGCGCGCGAGTGACCTTCGGCAACGGCTGGCGCCAATCCTGGCTAACACCCAGGCTGAGATCGCCCGCGTCCAAGTGGAAACGATCGGGGCTGACCACCTTGACGCCGTGTTCGGCGGCCAAGGCTGAACAGGGCATCAACAACGCCAGCAGCCACCCCACGCGCTTATTCATTACAGACTCTTGGCCGCAAAGGTATCGCACTGGGAGATCTGGCCCTGGGCGAAGCCGGTCTTGAACCAGCGCACGCGCTGGGCCGAGGTGCCGTGGGTAAACGAGTCGGGCACTACGCGCCCCTGGCCCTGCTGCTGCAGGCGGTCATCGCCGATGGCGTTGGCAGCGTTCAGGGCTTCTTCGATGTCGCCGGGTTCCAGCCAGTTCAGGCGTTTTTGCGCGCGGTTGGCCCACACGCCGGCAAAGCAGTCGGCTTGCAGTTCCTGGCGTACCAGCAGGCCTCCGTCGCCCTGCATCTGCCGACCCTGCTGGCGCGCGGCCTGGATCTTGGACGAGATGCCGAGCAGGGTCTGTACGTGGTGCCCAACTTCGTGGGCGATCACATACGCCTGGGCGAAATCGCCGGCGGCCTGGAAGCGTTGCGACATTTCCCGGAAGAAATCCAGGTCCAGGTACACCTGCTGGTCAGCCGGGCAATAAAACGGGCCGCTGGCCGAGGTGGCGCCACCGCAGGCGGAGTTCACCCGGCCACGGAACAGCACCAGTTTCGGGTTCTTGTAGGCCAGGCCGTTTTCCTGGAACACCTGGCCCCAGGTGTCTTCGGTATCGCCCAGCACGGCGCGCACGAAGTCGGCCTGTTCATCGTTAGCCGGTGGCGCCTGGCGCGACTGTGATTGCGTGCTGACCGACGGCGCCTGCTCCATCTGGCCGGTCAACTGGCCGAGGATCTGCATAGGGTCCTGGCCGGTGAGCCAGCCGATGCCGACGATCAGCACAATCGCAGTGAGGCTCAGGCCCTTGCCACCACCGAAGCGCATACCGCCACCGCCGCCGCTGCCGTCGCGGGCATCCACCACGTTGTCGCTGCGTCGGCCTTTTTTCCATAGCATGGGGCATTCCTCTTGATAAACGGTCCGGCAAATATTGATGGAGTATGGTCGTAATCAGCGGCAATAGCCTTCGCCGGTGGTGACGATCAGGCAGTCTTTTTTATCCGCCAGCCATTTCAGGCCAGTGGCTGCGCCATCCCCGGCGCGCAGCGTTTGTGGGCCGTCCGGGCGGGTGAAAGCGATGCCGTCGGCAGTTGCTTCGCCCTTGAAAGTGCCGGAAGCATCGGCATCAAGGCCATATTGCATGGTAAGGAGGTAGTGGCCACGGCCGATGCTGTCGTCCTTGGCGATGCTCAGGTTCAAGCCTTCGACGCCGATCCACTTGCCTACCCATTTATCGGTCGGTGGCGTTTCCGGTACCAGGGTCGCCTGCACGGACGCGGGGGCGGGCTTGGGGGCTTCTTTCGGCGTTTTATCGCAGGCCGAAAGCAGGGCGAGGGCAGACAGGGCAAACAGGATTTTTTTCATATCGGCAGGGCCTTGGTTAAAAAGTGTGCAACGCTGGGGCGTGCGTGCAGCGTTGGACTCAAATCCGCTGATTTAGTGCGCTGTTCGCCCGGTGTTTGGTTATGCTCTTGGGGCAGACGCCTGCCCGGCTGCTAGATTACTTCGGTTGAGTGCCCCCGTGTTCAGCTCGCCACGCAAGAGAATTCAATGACTGTCAGTACCCCGCTTTCCGGCGTCAACCATCCCTTCAAAGGCATTTTGCTGATTGTGCTGGCGACGTTCCTGTTCTCCAGCCACGACGCCTTGTCCAAATACCTGGCCGGGTTCTACCCGATCGTGATGGTGGTGTGGGCGCGGTACATGGTGCACACCTTGCTCATGGCCGGGATCTTCCTGCCGCAATCGGGCCTGCGCGTGCTGCGCAGCAAGCGGCCGGGCATGCAGGTGGTGCGGGCGTTATGCCTGTTGGGCACCAGCCTGTTCTTCACCACGGCGCTGCATTACATCCCGTTGGCGGAAGCCACGGCGGTGAACTTCCTCGCGCCGATCCTGGTGACGGCGCTCTCGGTGCCCTTGCTCGGCGAGCATGTCACCCGTGGCCAATGGCTGGCGGTGATCTGCGGGTTTATCGGCGTGGTCATCATCATCCACCCCGGCGGTGAGCTGTTCACCCCGGCGGTGCTGCTGCCGCTGTGCTCGGCGATGTTCTTTTGCTTCTACCAACTGCTCACGCGCATCCTCAGCAAGTACGACAGCCCCACCACCAGCAACTTCTTCGCCGGCCTGTGCAACACCCTGGTGATGAGTGCGATGGTGCCGTTCTTCTGGCAGGTGCCCACCCTGTGGCACGGCGTGATGATGCTGGCGCTGGGCACCTGCGGAATGACCGCGCACCTGATGCTTACCCAGGCGTTCCGCTTCGCGGCGCCGGCGTTGCTGGCGCCGTTCGGCTATTGCCAGATCGTGTTTGCGGGGTTGTTGGGCTGGCTGGTGTTCAGCCATACCCCCGACATGACCACCGTGGTCGGCATCGGGGTGATCTGCATGAGCGGGTTGGCCGCTGCCTGGCAGCAGCGGCGGCGTTGATTACACCTCTACCACAGGAATCTTGCGCGGCGCCATGAAGTACATCCACACCAGTGCGATGAAATACATCGCCGGGATCAGCGTGAACAGCACGGTGTAATTGTTGTGGGTCACGGTCAGGATGTGGCCGACGATCTGGGTCATGAACATGCCGCCGATGGCCGCGCACATCCCGCCGAAACCGAACACCGTGCTCATCATGTGCTTGGGCGTGTAGTCCATGACCAGGCTCCAGATGTTGGCGGTCCAGGCCTGGTGCGCGCCGATGGCCAGGGAGATCGCGAACACCGCGACCCATAGCTGACTGGAGCCGGCCGCCATGATCACGCCGACGATGCAGCAGGCGAACAACAGCATCGACAGCAGCCGCGCCTTGATCGAGTTCATCCCGCGACCGATCAGGAACGAGGACAGAATGCCGCCGCCCACACTGCCGAAATCGGCGGTGAGGTAGATGATGATCAGCGGAATGCCCATCTGCGTCACGTTGATGCCCAGGTTGTATTGCTGGTTCAGGAACGGCGGCAGCCAGTACAGGTAGAACCAGAACACCGGGGCGGTCAGCGAGTACGCCAGGGCGAACGCCCAGGTGCCGCGCATGCGCAGGATGCGGCTGAACGGCACGCGGGGTTGCTCCGGCTCGACTTCCTGTTGCACGTAGTCCAATTCGGATTGCTTAACGGTGGGGTGGTCTTCCGGGTTGTAGTACTTCACCCCCCACAGCACCAGCCAGATACCGCCCAGGGCCGACATGCACAGAAACGCCGCCTGCCAGCCCCACACGTGCAGGATCAACGGCAGCAGCATGGGCGTCATCATCGCGCCGACGTTGGTGCCCGCGTTGAAGATGCCCGTCGCCACGGCGCGCTCGCCGGCCGGGAACCACAGGCGCGTGGTCTTCACGCACGCCGGGTAGTTGGCGGCCTCGGTCAGCCCGAGGATAAACCGGCAGACCATGAAACCGACTGCCGAGGTGGCCAGGCCGTGGGCGCCGGTGGCCAGGCTCCACAGCAGCACCGCGCAGAAAAACACACGCTTGACGCCCACCCGGTCGATCAAGCGGCCCTGCAGCACAAAGCCGATGGCGTAGCCGACCTGAAACCAGAAGTTGATGTTGGCGTAGTCCATCGCCGTCCAGCTCATTTCTTTGGCCAGAATCGGTTGCATCACGCCCAGGGCGGCGCGGTCGATGTAGTTGAGGGTGGTGGCGAAGAACACCAGGGCCAGCATGCCCCAGCGGGTTTTGCCCACGGCCAGGGCGCCGCGGATCTTGTCGCCGATGCCGGCGTGCGGTGTGCCCGGGCGCGTGGCCAGGACGGAGTTTTGCGAAGGCATGAGGTCGTACCCGTCTTTGAAATTTTTATGGTGTGATCTGGGTCTTGGTGCAAGGTCGATGGTGCGCAGTGGTTAAAAAGTCGTCAATTCGCTAAAGGGGCATAGTGTTCGATAATCGCACCAAAAACTAACCGGTTCGTACATTTTAATTGCCGCCTGTAGGATGGGGGCGAATAATTTGCCACAAACACCAAGTGCCGGGAGTGCCCCATGCAACGTTCCATCGCTACCGTGTCGTTGAGCGGCACTCTGCCGGAAAAGCTCGAAGCCATTGCCGCCGCCGGGTTTGATGGCGTTGAGATTTTTGAGAACGACCTGCTGTATTACGACGGCAGCCCCCGTGAAGTCAGGCAGATGTGCGCCGACTTGGGCATTGCCATCACTCTGTTCCAGCCGTTTCGAGACTTTGAGGGCTGCCGCCGTGACCGTCTGGCGCGCAACCTCGAACGCGCCGAGCGCAAATTCGATTTGATGCAGGAGCTGGGCACTGATCTGGTGCTGGTATGCAGTAATGCCTCGGCCGATTGCGTGGGTGATGAACGCATCTTGCTCGACGACCTCAGCCTTCTGGCCGAACACGCGGGCCGCCGTGGCTTGAGAATCGGCTATGAAGCGCTGGCCTGGGGCAAGCATGTGAACACCTGGCAGCAGGTGTGGAACCTGGTGCGCCAGGTGAATCACCCAAGCCTGGGCGTGCTGCTCGACAGCTTCCACACCTTGTCCCTCAAGGGCGACCCGCGTGCCATCACCGAGATCCCCGGCGATAAGATCTTCTTCGTGCAAATGGCCGACGCGCCGATCCTGGCCATGGACGTGCTCGAGTGGAGCCGGCATTTTCGCTGCTTCCCCGGCCAGGGCGAATTCGACCTGGCCGGGTTTCTCGCACCGATCATCCAGAGTGGCTACACCGGGCCCTTGTCCCTCGAGATTTTCAACGATGGCTTTCGCGCCGCACCGACGCGGGCCAACGCGGCGGATGGTTTGCGCTCGTTGCTGTACCTGGAAGAGAAAACCCGTCAGCGCCTGGCCGCGGAGCAACCGGCCGCGCCCGTGGATATCCTGTTCGAGACCCCGGCGGCCAGCGAATACGACGGCATCGAATTCCTCGAATTTGCCGTGGATGAAAGCCTCGGCGCCAAGCTGACGCAGTGGTTGGAACGCCTGGGATTCGCCAAGGCCGGCCAGCATCGGTCCAAGCATGTGAGCCTGATGCGCCAGGGTGATATCAACCTGATCCTCAATTGCGAACCCTATTCCTTTGCCCACAACTTTTTCGAAGCCCATGGGCCGTCGCTGTGCGCCATGGCGATGCGGGTCAAGGACAGCGCCAAGGCGCTGGAGCGGGCGGTGGCCTACAAGGGCCAGCCCTATCGCGGCCTGGTTGGGCCCAATGAGCTGGAACTGGCCGCCGTGCGTGCGCCGGATGGCAGCTTGATCTACCTGGTGGACCGAAGCGAAGGCGGGCTGTACGACACCGACTTCAACCTGCAACCCGCGACCGCCAGCGGCGGCTTGCTGCGCATCGACCATATGGCCATGGCCTTGCCCGCCGACAGCCTGGACAGCTGGGTGCTGTTCTATAAAAGCTTGCTGGATTTTGAAGCCGATGACGAAGTGGTGCTGCCCGACCCCTACGGCTTGGTAAAAAGTCGCGCATTGCGCAGCCGCTGCAGTTCGATTCGCCTGCCGCTGAATATTTCCGAAAACCGCAATACTGCCATTTCCCACGCGTTGTCGAGCTATCGCGGCTCCGGCGTGCACCACATAGCCTTCGATTGCGCGGATATTTTCGCCGAGGTGCGCCGGGCCAAGGAGGCCGGGGTGCCGCTGCTGGATATTCCGCTCAATTACTACGACGACTTGGCCGCACGTTTTGACTTCGACGATGAGTTCCTGAGCGAACTGGCGTACTACAACGTGCTGTACGACCGCGACGCCCAGGGCGGTGAGCTGTTTCATGTCTACACCGAAGCGTTCGAGGGGCGGTTTTTCTTCGAGATCATCCAGCGCAAGAACGGCTATGCCGGTTATGGCGCGGCCAACGTGGCGGTACGCCTGGCGGCGATGGCCAAGTCGCGCAGCGGTGCGATGCGCCAGGCACGTTTATAACGGCGGGAGGGTGCTTCCTTCGGGAAGCGCCTCGGCCCATAATCGGGCCTGCATAAAAACGCCGTGAGCGCACTATGACCCTGACTCCCGATCTCTCTGCCGTGTCAGACGCACCGCGCAAGAGTCGCAAGAACAATCCGGAAAAGACCCGCGAGAATATTCTCCAGGAAGCCGTTGTCGAGTTTGTTCAACAAGGCCTGGCCGGCGCCCGCGTGGACGCCATCGCCGAGCGCATCCACACCTCCAAGCGCATGATCTATTACTACTTCGGCAGCAAGGAGCAGCTATACGTCGAAGTGCTGGAGAAACTCTACGGCGACATCCGCAACACCGAAGCCCGCATGAACCTCACGGCCCTGGAACCGCGTGAAGCGATCCGTCGGCTGGTGGAGTTCACCTTCGATCACCATGACCAGAACGTGGATTTTGTGCGCATTGTCAGCATCGAAAATATCCACAATGCCGAGTACGTCAAACGCACCAGTACGATCAAGGCCATGAACAGCAAAATCCTCGAGGGGCTGGGTGAAACCCTGCGTCGAGGCGCTGAAATGGGGGTATTTCGCGAAGGGCTGGAGCCGTTGGATGTTCACCTGTTGATTAACTCCTTCAGTTTTTACCGCGTCTCCAACCGGCATACGTTCAGCGAGATTTTCCAGATCGAACTGTCGGATGAGGCGATTAAGCAGCGGCATCGCGACATGATTTGCGAGTCGGTGTTGCGCTACCTGCAAGCCTGAGCGGCTGCAATGCCACCCCACATTTTGGATTCGGTTTCTACGGTGAGGTGGTCATGCTCTTAAAGTGCGCCAGCATCCTGTCGGCATCTGCTTTCTCGCCACTGAACAGCTCAAACGCCTTTACCGCCTGAAACACCGCCATATTGCCGCCATCCAGGGTTCGGCAACCCAGGGCGCGGGCGTCGCGCAGCAGTTCGGTCTCCAAGGGGAAATACACGATTTCCGCCACCCACAGCCCGGCATGTAATAACGTGGCGGGCACCGGGGTGCCGGGCAGTTTGGCCATGCCCATCGGGGTGGTATTCACCAGACCCTCCGCCTCAGCCATGGCGTTGGCCAAGTGGCCGCCGACCTGGGCACGACCGGCGCCAAAATTCTGGGCGAGGTTATCCACAAGCTCGCGCGCGCGGTGGGTGTCCACGTCGAAAATGCTCAGGTGTTCCACACCCTCCGCCAGCAGCGCGTGCGCCACCGCCGCGCCCGCACCGCCGGCGCCCATCTGCACCACGCGCTGGCGTGGCACATCATTCAAGTTGCGTCGAAAACCTTCGGCGAACCCCAGGCAGTCGGTGTTATGGCCGATGCGCTTGCCGTCCTTGAACACCACGGTGTTGACCGCGCCAATGCCCTTTGCCTCGTCGGACAATTCATCCAGCAGCGGCAGGATCGCCTGCTTGCACGGGTAGGTAATGTTCAGGCCGGTGAAGTGCATCTGTTCGGCGGCGCGCAGCAGGTCGGGCAGGGCGTGGCTGCCCAGGCGCAGCGCTTCCAGGTCTATCAGGCGATACAGGTAGCGCAAGCCCTGGGCGTCACCTTCCTGTTCATGCAGCGCGGGCGTGCGCGAGGCCTGGATGCCGGCGCCGATCAGGCCGGCGAGAACGCGGGGTTTCATCAGGCGCATCCTTTCAACGAGTGGCTGAAGTGTTCCGGGGCCAAGTGGTAGCCATGGCTGCCACACCCGGATGGTGCCGCCTTGGCGAGGGGCGAGACAAATGAGTGATGACGAAATGGCTCACGGGTACCGAGCAGGTTGAGATTGGAGCCGTTAAGCATCGGCACGATGGGTGGCATAGAGGGTTCTCCACAGTTTCTTATTGGTTGTGGAGATAAAATGTACTGGATGGTTAGTTTGGTCAATTGAACACGGCGGATGTGTTCGATTATCGACCGTTATCACCCTCCATGTGCGGGGGCTGCCAAGCCCTAATGCCAGTCAATTAAGCGCCAGAGCGGGCAACCGTTAACCTGTGGCGAGGGAGC
>NZ_JASLAW010000170.1 GCF_030147005.1 Pseudomonas sp. | reverse complement strand
GCGGGAGCAAGCTCCCTTGCCACGGTGAAGGGTTGCTTCTTAACTGATTTGCCCGCGATGGGGCCGCTTCGCGACCCAGCGCGAGCAAGCGCCCTCGCCACGGTGAAGGGCTACTTCTTAACTGATTTGCCCGCGATGGGGCCGCTTCGCGACCCAGCGGAGGCAAGCTCCCTCGCCACGGTGAAGGGCTACTTCTTAACTGATTTGCCCGCGATGGGGCCGCTTCGCGACCCAGCGGGAGCAAGCTCCCTCGCCACGGTGAAGGGCTGCTTCTTAACTGATTTGCCCGCGATGGGGCCGCTTCGCGACCCAGCGGGAGCAAGCTCCCTCGCCACGGTGAAGGACTACTTCTTAACTGATTTGCCCGCGATGGGGCCGCTTCGTGACCCAGCGGGAGCAAGCTCCCTTGCCACGGTGAAGGGTTGCTTCTTAACTGATTTGCCCGCGATGGGGCCGCTTCGCGACCCAGCGGGGGCAAGCTCCCTCGCCACGGTGAAGGGCTGCTTCTTAACTGACTGGCCCGCGATGGGGCCGGTTCGGGCGCGGGAGATCTATCAGAAAAGCACCTTCGCCACATCCGCAAATCGCTTGGCGAAGTGCACGGTCATACCTTCCTTCAGATATTCCGGCAGTTCCTCAAAGCTTCCACGGTTCGGTTCCGGCAAGATCAACTCGTGAATCTTCTGGCGTCGGGCCGCAATCACCTTTTCACGCACCCCGCCGATTGGCAGCACATGCCCGGTCAAGGTCAGTTCGCCGGTCATCGCCACGCCTTTTTTCGGCGGCTGGTTGCGCGCCAGCGACAGCAGCGCGCTGGCCATGGTCACGCCCGCGCTCGGGCCATCTTTCGGCGTAGCGCCTTCGGGCACGTGTAAATGGACGAAGGCTTCATCGAAGAACTTCGGATCACCGCCAAACGACTTCAAGTTGGAGCTGATGAAGCTGTAGGCGATTTCCGCGGATTCCTTCATCACTTCACCCAATTGCCCGGTGAGCTTGAAGCCGCGATTGAGCGTGTGAATACGCGTCGCTTCGATCGGCAAGGTCGCGCCGCCCATGCTGGTCCAGGCCAGGCCGGTAATCACACCGGTGCCGGACAGCACCTGTTCATTGCGAAACACCGGCATGCCCAAAGAGCTTTCCAGGTCTTTGTTGCCGATCTTGATCACCGAGGCCGGCTCATCCAGCAGCTTGACCACCGCCTTGCGCACCAGTTTGCCCAGTTGCTTCTCCAGCTGACGCACACCGGCTTCCCGCGCATACCCGTCGATCAACGCACGCAAGGCGCCGTCGCTGATGCTCAGGCTGGTTTTTGCCACGCCGGCTTTTTCCAGTTGCTTGGGCCACAGGTGACGCTTGGCGATGGCGACTTTTTCTTCGGTGATGTAGCCCGACAGGCGAATCACTTCCATACGGTCGAGCAACGGGCCGGGGATCGAGTCCAGGGTGTTGGCGGTGCACACGAACAGCACTTTGGACAGGTCCAGGCGCAGGTCCAGGTAGTGGTCGAGAAATTCGACGTTCTGCTCAGGGTCGAGGGTTTCGAGCAGCGCCGAGGCCGGGTCGCCTTGGAAGCTCTGGCCCATCTTGTCGATCTCGTCGAGCATGATCACCGGGTTCATCACCTCCACATCCTTGAGGGCCTGCACCAGCTTGCCGGGCAGGGCGCCGATATACGTGCGGCGGTGGCCCTTGATCTCGGCTTCGTCGCGCATGCCGCCGACGCTGAAGCGGTAGAACGGCCGCCCCAGGGATTCGGCGATGGATTTACCGACGCTGGTCTTGCCCACGCCCGGCGGGCCCACAAGCAGCACAATGGAGCCGGCGACCTCACCTTTATAGGCACCCACCGCGAGGAATTCGAGGATGCGGCTCTTGATGTCGTCCAGGCCCGCGTGGTGTTTATCCAACACCTTGCGCGCGTGTTTCAGGTCGAGCTTGTCTTTGCCATACACGCCCCACGGTACTGAGGTGGCCCAGTCCAGGTAGTTGCGGGTGACGGCGTATTCCGGCGAGCCGGTTTCGAGAATCGACAGCTTGTTGAGTTCTTCGTCGATGCGTTTCTGAGCCTGGGCCGGCAGTGTTTTGCCCTCCAGCCGCTGCTCGAACTGTTCGACATCGGCGCTGCGGTCGTCCTTGGTCAGGCCCAGCTCTTGCTGGATGACCTTGAGTTGTTCCTTAAGGAAGAACTCGCGCTGATGTTCGCCGATCTTGCGGTTAACTTCGGCCGACAGTTCTTTTTGCAGGCGCGCGACTTCGACTTCCTTGCGCAGCATCGGCAGCACTTTTTCCATGCGCTTGAGCATGGGCACGCAATCGAGCACTTCCTGCAGCTCGTTACCGGTGGCCGAGGTCAGCGCGGCGGCGAAGTCGGTGAGCGGTGACGGGTCGTTGGGGCTGAAGCGGTTGAGGTAGTTCTTCAACTCTTCGCTGTACAGCGGGTTGAGTGGCAGCAGTTCCTTGATCGCATTGATCAGCGCCATGCCGTAGGCCTTGACCTCGTCGGTCGGCTCGCTCGGCTGGTGCGGGTATTCGACCTCCACCAGGTACGGTGGGCGGTGATGCTTGAGCCAGGTCTTGATGCGTACGCGGGTCAGGCCCTGGGCCACGAATTGCAGCTTGCCGTTCTCGCGGCTGGCGTGGTGCACCTTGACCAGCGTGCCGTACAGCGGCAGGGCAGAGGTGTCGAAGTGGCGCGGGTCTTCGGGCGGTGTGTCCATGAAAAACAGGGCAAGGGAGTGGTGGTCGGATTTGCTCACCAGTTCCAGGGTCTCGGCCCAGGGTTCTTCGTTGACGATGACCGGCAGTACTTGCGCCGGGAAAAACGGCCGGTTGTGGATCGGGATGATGTAGACCTTGTCCGGCAGATTCTGCCCAGGCAGGGCCAGGCCGGTGTTGGACGAGGTTTCGGCGTTTTCGGGGTCGGCGTAGTCGTTCAAGTCGTAATCAGGGATGTCTTGCTGGTCGCTCATGGGGCACCTGCATCAGGAAGTATGGTGCTTAGATGGGGCGGGGCGCCGCTGGTTTCAATGGCGGCGCGGTGTTAGCAACAAAATGCATGAATTCAGCGGATCTTGTGGCGCCTGGCTTGACCCCGTCTGAATACGCTGTGTTGCGCGAAGACCTATAGCGCCCTGACATGGCCGCTGACAGGTTCTTTTCGCCTTTTTTCCGCGAGATAACACTTAACGAGAGTCGGAAATTGTCCCGACCAATGCCGGGGCGTGACGTTCCGGCTGTCATCACAAGTGAAGTGGAACCTATGATCAGTAACCCAGCCAGCCGGATTCACCCATCATCTCCCCCAGCTCATGCCTCGCACTCGCCCTTGCCGGTCGAAACAGCCGGCGAGGCGGCGCGCGACGAGCCGTCTTCAAGCGTTCCTGCCACAGGCGTGCGTTCATTCCCACGGTTGCGGCGCAGCATCGAATTGGAGGGCGCTCCCGCCCCTGGCGAGACCCGGCCAGCGCTTGAAAGCCCGGCTCCCGGCGTCACGCATGCGACCCCCGAAGAGGTACTTGAGCAGCGCAAAGAGGCAGCGTGGAACAGGCATAACACCCAGAATCTGGTTAACGCCCTGAGTGAGATCCAGGAGGCTTGCGCGAAAGATCCGGGCCTGGATATCGCCGCAGCGCTGGAAACCACGAAGTTTCCCGTTCATCCCCTTTCTACCTTTGGGCGTGCCTACAGGATTGCACCGAATGAGCAGGTGCCGGTGGCCTGGTTCCTGCGGGAAAACCAGCTGTATGTTCCCGAAAACCTCGAGCAACTGGCTAACCTCATCGCGGTGAGCAAAGAGCCTTTGATCGAGTCGCCCCTGTATGGGAATCAATGGGGCCTGCTGTCCCGACCGGCCACACTGGACCCTGAGCAACGCACAAAGCTGAGCGAGATCGCCAAAACAGAAATGGGCAGGTTGTTCCCCGGCAGTGGCATGTTCAGTGTTTTTCATAAGACGCATGGCGTGTTGGTGCAAGGAAAGCACGCGACCGAGAAGCTTGAAAGGATGATAGGGAGTGCCGAGGTTCAAATCCTGGGCCAAAAGCTGGAAGCGGCATTCAAGGGGGCGCCGACGCCCACCAGCGCCGCTGAATGGGCCATGGCGGCGATGGTGCTGGAGCTTGATCCGCAGGCCGGCAGCCAGCATGGTGTGGTGGCCGGCTATGACCTTTATCAACCGAGTAATTGGGGGGTCAGCGCTTCGGTGGTGGTCCAGCGGTTGGTGCAGCACTTGGTGGACGGCGGCAAGGTGCCGGCCGAAATGGCGCCTGCCGCCGCCCGGCTGTTACTGGCGGGGGCCGCGCCTGTATTTCTGGTGGCGGGTATGCCGGGCAATCTGCTGGTCGGGTCTGCGGCCTTTGCCAGGCTGTCGGCGGCGGTGGCGGCGCAGGAGTTCTGGGCGCCGGGCAGTACGGCACACACCTCTTTTGACGCGTTAATGAGGCGTGCCGACCAAAGCCCCATTTCGGATGCACAGGCCGTTGTCGAGGCCAGGTCCCAGACCCAGGCGCTGATTGAGTGGGGCGTCGCCCAGGGCCGACTCTCTCGAGAGGACGCCGAGGCCTGCACACCGGCGCAAGTGGCGGCGTTGCGTGATGCCTTCAATGAGGCGTTCACCACGCTCCAAACAGCCCGGCAGCAGTTGAGCGCAAGCCTGCCGACGCGCAAGGAGATGGCGCTTGAGCAACTGCAAAAAGCCTATGGGGCTAAAGGCCCATTTGACGTGCGCAATATCCGCATCACCAACATCGATGCCAGCGAGAGCGAGTACCACTCACTGCTCGACATCTACATGGCCGGCAAAATGGACCGTATTCCACGGGGGGACCGCTACGACTTTCGGATAGGTAACCGTTTCCTCAGGGTCAAGCCGCTCCCTGATATCAATCAAGCGTTCAATACCCAATTCGATCAGTACTATCGCAACCTCAAAGAGGGCGTGGCGACGGTCGTCAAGCATCAGTTGTCGCAGCTTCCTCTGGAAGACCGGCAAACCATCGCGTCGGGCAAGGTCGAGTTTTTTTCGTTACGCAAGGCCAGCGTCGCGCAAGCCGAGGGCGAGGAGTCTGAAGCCGAGGCGCAAGCGGCCAAGGCGCGTTACGGACTGTTGATGCGGGTGGAGTCCAAAATCGACAAACAGGGCAGTGACAAGGACCACAAAAACCTGCGCTACGTGTACTACGAAGTGTTCCCCCTGCAAGGGCTTATCCGCCGTCGGGATGACCTGCCCAGGTACCTGCCGAACCCGGCTCCCAGGGTTGCCGACCCCGAGACGTATGCCGCGCGGCAGGCCAAAGGCGTTGGTTTCAAGGTCGATTACCAGGCGTATGAACGGGGTACGCCATTGCAGCCGGACGCGCAATCGAGCGGGCTTCTGACCGAGCGGGTTAGAGGGCTGCACCTGCCGGAGTCCAAACAAGGGCAGCAAGCCAATCCGGCTGTGCATGCCAACCCACGGTTCAGCACGATTGCCGATGTTGTCACCGACCATTTGCTGCACGACCGCGAGGCCATGAAGGCCGGCGCCAAAGGCGTGACGCCAGTGGAAGAGGAGGAGGCCGGCATCAAGGCCGGGCATGATTTTGTGACCGGCCTGATTCCGTTCAAGAATGCAATCGAGAACGCCGTCAAAGGCAACACGGGCGATGCGGTCAGGGATTTCGCGCTGGATATTCTCGGTTTCGCCATCCCCTTCGGCAAAGGGCTGGGGCAAGCGGGCAAAGCGGCGCGCACGCTGGGCGAAAAGGTCGGCATGCGCGCGTTCAAGGCTTCGGATACGCTGCTGCGAGCAGCCTTCTCCGGCCTGAACCCCGGCGATGGCCTGGGGGACCTGACCATGGGGCTGGTACGGCGCTCCAGAACCCTGTTGCAGGCCGGTTACAGGGAATTGAACGCGGTGCGGGGGTTGAATTTCAATGCCGCTGCATTTGCCAATCCCACCGGCGTGGTCGAAGGCACGCTGAAGACGCCTGGCGTTGTCGGTGATGCGTTGAAAGTGAGCGCCAAACGTCATCTCGGCCAGTGGTATGCCTTTGATGTGAATAGCGCCAGGGTGTACGGCCCGCCACTCAAGCATTTCCAGCCGGTGGCACCGGTCCGGTTGAACGCGGATGCTGTCGATAACGCCATGTTCAACCGCTATGCCGTCAGCCGGGCACGGTTGGCGGGCGTCACCCCCAACAGCCAGGGTATTTACAGAGGTGCCGACAACCGCGAGTACATCCGTAACGTGGACAACAACGGGAACGTCAGCGACTTCCAGGTCAGGGAAGTGTCTGCCGCTCACGGCGAGGTTCAGGCGCGCCTGATTGACCCGAAAACCAATCGCCAGACGGAGTTCCTGCTACAGAGGACCGGCACCGATCAGTGGCAAAGGGTAGGGTTGAAGGGAGGCGTGTCGGAAACATCCAGACCGGTCGTCATTGAACTGCCCATGGAAGAAGTGAACCGTGCGGTGACACGCGATGGAAGCGTGCAGTTCATGGCCAGTGATTCTCACCTGATGACGTTCGATG
The DNA here is from genome assembly GCF_030147005.1 of Pseudomonas sp. Classification (GTDB taxonomy): domain Bacteria; phylum Pseudomonadota; class Gammaproteobacteria; order Pseudomonadales; family Pseudomonadaceae; genus Aquipseudomonas. The sequence continues at coordinate 9,531 of NZ_JASLAW010000170.1, read as the reverse complement.
CGCAGTTGGGGGCCTGGCGCAACGCCCAGGGGCAGGTTCGCTGGCGCGAGGGGCTTTACCAGTGGAGAAGCGGCACCGTCGAGGAGTATCGCAAGGTCAAGGATACGCTGCCCAAGTCGGCTGTGACCGAGACGATCAGTTTCAACATACCCCGCGTGCCCAAGGGCGCGACGCCCATCGTCAAGGAGATCAACTATATCTGGGCGGGAGGCGTTCTGCCTGATCAGCGCGCCAGCCAGATAATAAGTAACGCCCACCATTCGCCTGGCTATAAATCCATTGTTCATATCGATGCGGACACGCCTGAGGCGTTTGAGCAGATCAAGGCGAAACTGCAAGGCAAGGCCCCCAATCTGGAACTGGTCAACTTGAATGAAGACAGTTTTTTCCAGGCGTTCAAGGCATCCAACCTGGGTGAGGTTTATCAGTTCTTCCGCCAAGGCACCACGCAAAACCTGGCGGCGGCCAGCGACTCGCTGCGTTATTCGCTGATCAATAAGCGGGGCGGTATATACCTGGACAGTGATGACGCGATTCAGGCCAATGTCGGTAATGTCGACCTCAATGCCGCGCCGGGCGAGGTGCTGTTGAACGGCCATGTCACGCGTGAAGACTTGGGGTTCACCGGCTATAACAACAGCAACTTTGCCAGCCATGCGGATAACCCTGTGCTCCAGCAAATAAACGACAACGTGTACAAGCGTTTTCAGGAAAATAAAACCTGGCTGCAAAGCAACCGGCCTTATTTGCCCGCACAGCCGACAGCGCAAGAAGTTGAACTGTTCGAAGCCTATGAGAACAAGATTTTCGACGTCACAGGGCCGCGACAGATGAACGAGGTATTGGAAGAAACCATGGGCGATACCTATCACTTGAGCTGGGCAGCGACCCGCCCGGATATCGAAGGCATCAAGCTGGCGGATGACGTTATGGTCGATTTGTCCAGGGCGGTGCAGCACTACACGCCGTTTTACGCCAGGTTTCCCGTTGAGATCGGTTCGGATGCGAGCATGGCCAGAGGGCCCGTTTGAAGTCAGCGGTGCTGAAACAAAAAAAGCGGCTATCTTTCGATAGCCGCTTTTTTGTGCTGCCGGGTACCGCTTAATCCGGCAGTTTGAACGCCATCACATAGTCACCCTGCTTGGTGCCCAGGGAACCATGACCGCCGGCCATGACCAGCACGTACTGCTTGCCGTCCTTGCCGGTGTAGGTCATCGGAGTGGTTTGCGCGCCTGCAGGCAGGCGGCCTTCCCACAGTTGCTTGCCGTTTTTCACGTCATAGGCACGCAGGTACTGGTCGAGGGTGCCGCTCAGGAACGCCACGCCACCGGCGGTGGTGAACGTACCGCCCAGGCTGGGCACGCCCATGGTCAGCGGGATCGGAACCGGCGAGCTGTCACGCACGGTGCCGTTCTTGTGCATCCAGATGGTTTTGTGGGTGGTCAAGTCGACCGCTGCCACATAGCCCCACGCCGGCGCCTGGCACGGCAGGCCCATCGGCGATAGCAGTGCTTCGAGGATCACGCCATACGGCGCGCCTTTGTTCGGCTGAACGCCTTCGGTTTCGCTGACGCGTGGGCCTTGCTTGGCGATGTCTGCAGCCGGGATCAGCTTCGATTTGAACGCCATGTAGCTCGGGTTCACGAAGGCGATCTGGCGGACCGGGTCAACCGAGATGCCGCCCCAGTCGAACACGCCAAAGTTGCCTGGGTACACGATCGAGCCTTGCAGCGATGGCGGCGTGAAAGGGCCGTCGTAGCGCATCGACTTGAAGTCGATCCGGCAGATCATTTGGTCGAATGGCGTCACACCCCACATGTCACGCTCCTTGAGGGGCGGCGGCATGAAGTTCAGGTCGGACTTGGGCTGGGTTGGCGAGGTGCGATCGCCCGCAACGGCGCCCTGTGGTACCGGGATTTCATTGATGGGCACAACCGGCTGGCCGGTGGCGCGGTCCAGCACGTAGATGCTGCCTTGCTTGGTCGACGCCATCACCGCTTGCTTGACGCCTTCAGCGGTCTTGATGTCGATCAGCGAAGGCTGGCCGCCTACGTCCATGTCCCACAGGTCGTGGTGGGTGAACTGGAAGGTCCACTTCACATGGCCGCTGTCGATGTCCAGAGCGGTCAGGCCGGCCGCGTACTTCTCGGACTCATCGGTACGGTCGCCGCCGTACTGGTCGGGCATCTGGTTGCCCATCGGCAGGTAGAGCATGCCGAGTTTTTCATCCACGGCGAACATGGACCACATGTTCGGCGAGTTACGGGTGTAGGTCTTGCCCTCGGCCAACGGGGTGGTGTCGTCCGGGTTGCCGCTGTCCCAGTTCCACACCAGCTTGCCGGTGTGCACGTCGAACGCACGGATCACGCCGCTTGGCTCGTCGACGGAAACGTTGTCGGTCACGTGACCGCCGATCACGACCAGGTTCTTGGTCACGGCCGGTGGCGAAGTGGAGTAGTAACCGCCTGGGGCGAAGCTGCCGATATTGGCACGCAGGTCGACCTGGCCTTTGTCACCGAAGTCTTCGCACATCTTGCCGGTGTCGGCGTTCAGAGCGATCAGACGGGTATCGGCAGTCGGTACGAAGATGCGTTTCGGGCAGGCGTTCGGCGCGGCGGCCGGGCTGGCGCTGCCGGTAGGGCTCTGCTCGGAGGCGTAGGCGGCGTCATCGTGATACGACACGCCACGGCAGGTCATGTGCGCCCAACCTTTGAAGTTCTCGGCACCCTGGGTGGTGATCTTCGGGTCGAAACGCCAGATTTCCTTGCCGGTGTCCGGGTCCAGTGCGATGACTTGGCTGTGCGGGGTACACACGTACAGCATGCCGTTGACTTTCAGCGGGGTGTTTTCCGCGGTGGTTTCACCGGGGTCGCCCGCGCCAGGAATGTCACCGGTACGGAAGGTCCAGGCCGGTACCAGCTTGTGCGCGTTTTCCGGGGTGATCTGGGCCAGTGGCGAGTAACGGTCACCGAAGGCCGAACGGCCATAGGAATTCCAGTCACCATCGGCTTGGCTCGGTGCAGCGCTGGCCATGCCCGGCACCGCGTCGCGGTCCAGTTGGCCGGTCTTGACCATTTCGCCAGGGTTGGTGAATTGGCTGGCCAGGGCGGTAGCACCCGCCAGCACCACGGCCACGCTCAGCGCGCCGGTGCCCAGCGGGGCGTTTTGACCACGCAGCAACGGACGGCGAAACCACGGCAACAACATGACGATGCCCAGGGCGAACAGCAGGGCCAGGCGCGGTACCAACTGCCACCAGTCCAGGCCGACTTCCCACAGTGCCCACACGGTGCTGGCGAACAGCACCAGTGCGTACAGGCCCAGCGCAGCGCGGCGGGTGGCCAGCAGCAAGACGCCGGTCAAGGCGATGCCGATACCGGCCAGCAGGTAATACAGCGAGCCGCCGAGCATGCTCAGCTTGACCCCACCGGCCAGCAAGGCCAGCCCCATGATCAGTAGCAGGACGCCTAGCAACCTGGGCAGCAGGCGGCTTGGGCTCGAGGCACCATCAGTGCTCATAGTGTGTTTCTCCGTTACGTTGGAATTATGTAGCCCCGTGCTTCACTGTAGATGACGATTCAGCGCGGGCTTGGTTCATCGTTATTTTGGGTTTTTTCGGTGGATAACTCGGTTATCCACAGGCGGGCAATAAGCCCCCAGGCGCAGGTCAATTCAAGACAGCGCTGTCTTTGCGTAGAGGGAAATTCTGCAAATGGAGGTCGACCGGGAAGTGAAGCGTTTCAGGTTGTTGCGAAGGATAATGCGGCGGGGCATTTAGAGAAAGGGTGAATCGCAAGATGCATCATTTCAGTTTTGGTAACAGTGACAGATAGTCGCTGCACAAAATGTGGGAGTTGCCAGCTCCCACAGGGGACCTACCGCATGGGTTAAAAGGTGGTTCGGACGCCGAATTGCACGCTTCTGCCCGGCGCCGGTGCGATGTCGCGCAGGATCGAGCTGGCATAGCGCACTGTTTGGTTGGTCAGGTTTTCACCGTTGACGAACGCCAGCCACTGGCTGCTTCCCACATTAAAGTGGTAACCCGCGCTTGCGCCGAGGGTGGTGTAGCCGTCGGTGCCACTTTCGTTACTTGGCACACGCCCTTGGCCGGCGGCATGTTCCACATCGATACGTGCCTGCCAACGGTCCAGTTCCCACAGCAAACCACTGTTCAAGCGCAGCGGCGCGATGCGCGGCAGGGCTTCGCCAGTGTCCAGGTTGGTTGCGCGGGTGTAGTCGCCCGACAGCTCCAGGGCGAACTTGCCGTAGGCGCCTTCGCTGAGCTTCCAGTGATCCTGAGCTTCGAAGCCGGCGAAACGTGCGCGTACGCCGGAATAGGTGTACTCGGGAATACCGCCCGCGTCCTGTTCGCCTTCATCATTGAGCGTACGGCCAGTGCCGAGCAAACCGATGTAGTTGGAGAAGCGGCTGTAGAACACGCCGACGCTGCCTTTATGGGTGCCATTGTCGAAGCGCAGCGCCAGGTCGCTGGACACGGCTTTTTCTTTCGACAGGTTGGCATCGCCCAGTTCGTAGGTGCCGGTGGCGACGTGAGCACCATTGGCGTACAGCTCGTAGAACGTCGGTGCGCGCTCGGTGTAGCCCAGGGTTGCGGCCACCGACCAGATCGGCGTCAGGGTGTAGACCGCGCCGGATGACAGGCTGCCTGCGGTGAAGTCATTGGCCTTGTCGGCAGTGGCGAAGCGCGCGTTGCCCTTGGCATTGGGGTCGACGCTGGTGTGCTCCAGGCGCCCGCCGAGGCTGAGCTTGAGGCGCTCGGTGGCTTGCATCTCTTCCAGGATGAACAGAGCGCCGGCATTGGTATCGGTCTGGGGGACGAAAGCTTCCTCACCCAAGGCCGAGAATTCGTTGCGGGTCACTTGTGCGCCTACCACGCCGTCGAACGGCCCGATGGGCTGATGACGAGCTTCCACCCGCGCTTCATAGCCTTTGTTCTGGAAGGTGGTACCGGTCTCGCCACCCTCGATTTCGCGATGCTGGTAATCGGTGTAGCCCGCGTCGACTTTCACCGAGCTGAATGGGCCTTGCAGGTTGCGGATTTCGGAGGCGAACGCGTAGTGCTCCTGTTGCATGCGGATGCGCACGTCCTGCTCGGCGGGGGAGCCGTAGTTGCTGTCGTAGTTGCTGTAGGACAGCCCCGCGTAACCGTCATCCCAGGTGTAGGAGCCACCCACCGCGCCGCCATCCTGGCGTCCGTCGCTGTTGCCCAGGCGCCCGCTCCTGCCGGGGCCATCGTCGGTTTCGGGGGCATGACGGCTACGGGCATCACCCGGAATTTTCAGGTCGTTGAACTCCCGCGCATTGGCGTCCAGGTGCAAGGCAAAGGTGCCGTCGCCGGCTTCCAGCTTGCCCGCGCTGCTGCGGGTGGTGTCGGCGCCGCCGTAGCGCAGTTCACCGGCACCGTGGATGCCCTCGATGGCTGCGGTGGGGATGCGGTTGTCGAAGGTATTGACCACGCCGCCGATGGCGCTGCCGCCGTACAACAAAGCTGCCGGGCCGCGCACGATTTCGATGCGTTCGACGTTGATCGGGTCCAGCGGCACGGCGTGGTCATAGGACAGTGACGAGGCATCCAGCGCGCCCACGCCGTTGCGCAGGATGCGAATACGGTCGCCGTCCTGGCCGCGAATGATCGGCCGACTGGCGCCTGGGCCAAAGTACGAAGAAGACACCCCCGGCTGCTTGTTGAGGGTTTCGCCCAGGCTGCCTTTTTGTTGCAGCGTCAGGTCGTCGCCTTCCAGCACGGTGGTGGGCGAGGCGAGTTGTTGGCTGCCCAAGGGGTTGCCGGTGATGACTTGGGTTTGCAGTTCCAGGGCGTGAGCCTCGGAGCAGATCAGCAGGGCGGCGGCGAGGGGAGACAAACGCCAGACACAGGAGAGGGACATCGGACATTCCTTGGCAGGATTTAGATAAGAGTTGTTACAATATAACATCTCTTTTTTCGCTGAGAAGGGGAACTTTTGCCGGGCGGCTATATTCAATGCAGTGCTTCCACCGTTACGCCCCGTCGGCTAAGGTGCGCGGCTGTGTTTCCTCTCTCGCAAAAGGTTCGGCATGACCGCGACAAGCAACGACCCACTCCACGGCGTGACCCTGCAACACGTCCTCACCACTCTGGTGGAACACTACGAATGGGCAGGCCTGGCCGAACGCATTGATATCCGCTGCTTCAAAAGCGACCCCAGCATCAAGTCGAGCCTGACCTTCCTGCGCAAGACTCCTTGGGCGCGCGAAAAAGTCGAAGGCTTGTACGTCAAGTTGATGCGCACCAAACGCCCGTTGGACTGAGCCTGTGAAGCGTTTTGTCGCGATGGCCGCGTTGGCCGGTTGGGTGGGATTGGCGATTCAGCAATACCTGATTTTGTATTCGCGCTGGTCCAGCGGCGCCAGCCTCTTGGGCGGGTTGATGAGCTTTTTCAGTTTCTTCACGGTGCTGACCAATATCCTGGTCGTCGTGGTGCTGAGCTATTGGCTGGTCAAGCGCGAATCCGCCGGCAAGCGGTTTTTCCTCGCGCCGGGTATCAGCAGTGCGATTGCCGCGAGCATCGTCCTGGTGAGCCTGGCGTACAACCTGCTGCTGCGGCACTTATGGAGCCCCGAGGGCTTTCAATTCATCGCCGATGAGTTGCTGCATGACGTGATGCCGTTGCTGTTTCTGATCTTTTGGTACAAGTGCGTGCCCAAGGGCACCTTGCGGCTCAAACACATTGCCGGGTGGGTGATTTACCCCTTGGTGTACTTCGCTTATGTGCTGCTGCGCGGGCATTCGCTTGGGCAGTATCAATACCCGTTCATGGATGTGGACAGCCTGGGTTACCCGCAGGTGTTCGTGAATGCCGGGGGGATCTTGCTGGGTTTCCTGCTGATTGCGCTGGCGGTGGTGGGGCTGGACAAGCGTCTCAAACCCTCCTCGATCTAAAGCGGGCACAGTCACTGTGGGAGGCGCCCGCCTCTTGGTTGGCATCGCAACAAGGTATCTACGCAACTTTGGGCACGACACTGAACCTGTGGCGAGGGAGCTTGCTCCCGTGGCGGCGGGGCAGCCTATCCCTCTCTGGCCGATGCCCCCGCGATCCAAATGTGTGTGGCTTGCCTGCGAAGGCGGCCTGACAGCGGATCAAGATCAAGAACAAAGCAAGAGCAAGAGCAAGAGCAAGAGCAAGAGCAAGAGCAAGAGCAAGCAGCGAGTCAGGACAGTCAGTTGTGTAAATACCTTTATGTAGATACCAATGGCTATCGCAGGCAAGCCAGCGTCCACTTTATTCGTCGTCGCTGCCTTCTGCGCGCCAGTAGCCCACGGCCTTGAGATACTCCTCGTTGACCTCGTGCGTATCCAGCAACACTCGCCGCACCTGGCGCGACAGCTTGGTTTCGGTTGCGACAAAGCTGTACAGCGTGCCGCCGGGCAGCGTCAGGTTGCGCACCACATCGAGCAGGTCATCCTGGCCGCGCAGCACCCAAATAATCTCTACATCCGCAGCGCTCTCCAGCACCTGCTGTTCTGCGGCATCGGCAATTTCAATCACCGCCAGCACCGTGCGCCCGGCGGGTAGTTCTTCGAGGCGTCGGCCGATGGCGGGCAGGGCGGTTTCATCGCCGATCAGCAGGTAGCTGTCGAAGATATCCGGCACGATCATCGAACCCCGTGGGCCGCCGATATACAGGTACTGGCCGACCTGCGCCTGCTCGGCCCAGGTGGACGCCGGGCCATCGCCGTGCAGCACGAAGTCGATATCCAATTCACCCAGGCTCAGGTCGAAACGCCGTGGCGTGTAATCACGCATCGCAGGTTGCAGGCCGTCGCCCTTGATCGTGAACGTGGGGCTTTCCAGGGCCGCCTGTTCGGCCGCGTTCTGCGGGAACAGCAGCTTGATGTGATCGTCACTGCCCAGGCTGATGAAACCCGCCAGTTCCGGCCCGCCCAACGTAATGCGGCGCATGCGCGGGGTGATATCCACCACGCGCAGTACGTGCAGGCGGCGGCGTTTGATTTCGTGGGTCACGCGATGAATGGCTTGAGTGTTCATTGGTCTTTCCCGTCGGCAATGGCTTGCGCGGTGCGGTTGAGCAGCGCCGCGACACGCGTGATTTCTTCAGGGCTCCAGCGCCCGTGGTGCGAGTGCAAGGCGTGGCGCAGGTTGTGCACCGCCTCGTGGATTTCCGGCGGCCGGTCCTGGCCGCGCAACGAACGCTTGCTGACGTCAATGCGCATGCGCACGCCATCCAGGGCAACGGCTTGCTCGCTTAAGAAGAGACGACCGGCGTCGGTGATTGTGTAGCTTTTTTTGCCGCCGTCGGCGTCGCCGCTGATCAACTCGCTCTCTTCAAGAAAGGTCAGGGTGGGGTAGATCACGCCGGGGCTGGGGCTGTAGGCGCCGTCGAACAGGCTTTCGATCCGGCGGATCAGGTCGTAGCCATGGCAGGGCTGTTCGGCGATCAAGGCCGGCAGCAGCAGTTTCAGATCGCCCGGGGCAAAGACGCGTGGCCCGCGCCCGCCGCGTTCGCGGCCCATGCGTTTGTCGAAGCCGTCGCGGCCGTCGTGGGGGTGGTGCTCTCTCATGTTCTCTGCTCGTCGATAGGTTTAGATACAACTTAAGATATATCTTCAGGCCGGCGCAAGCCTCCCTGACCGGCGGTTGCCCTAGCGCCGCGAGCACCGGATCGACTTAAAGTACTTCTGTCAATTGCAATAGTTTGAAGTTAGTGTATAACTAATTAGAGCGACTACTCAGTTGTTCGGAACATAATATGTTTGCTCTTAGGGTGCGCGGATACATGGGCCTTAACGCACGCATGTCATTCGCTTCTTACAGAAAACTGCTGCATGATTTGTTCTTGATTAATATATGTAGGTGATTTCCTACAGCTATAAATTAAGTTTTGGCAAAGTGCCATCTTTTTCCCTCGAGCCGAGCTGCCTAAGGCTACAGGCCATAGGGAACCTGCCTGCATACCTGTTTTTCGAGTTCGTGGATCATTGTTCTGCGTTGCAACGGTTCAACTAACCACGCCGCGCTATCGTTATAAGTCAGCTAGGTCGCTTCGCGTTTCATCCCCACTTATAACGGCCCACTTAATCCACGTAAAAGACAGGTACTTACCATGTTCAAGAAGTTTGCGATTGCTGTACCCCTGGCTGTCATGGCTATGAATGCTTCCCTGGCATTCGCTGCTGACGACGCGCGTTCGTCGATCAACATCACCGCAAGCATCCCGACCAAGCAGTTCCATGCACAGCCGCGTGATCCGAACTGGGGTAAGGATGAAACCATGGCTTACAACCCTGTCACCGGCACCCTGGGTGGGTTGCGTCAGACCTACGATTTCAAAAACACCGAAGGTTCGATTAACGCCTACATCCAGGGTGGCCTTGCTTCGTTGACCAACGGCACCGACTCCATTGCGCTGGACGTCAAGATCGGCGGTGTCACCGTGGGCGCCACTCCGGTGGAAGTGGTGGATGATGCGACTTCCAACCCAGGCACCCAAGCCGACATGACGATTGCCGCC
>NZ_JASLAW010000199.1 GCF_030147005.1 Pseudomonas sp. | reverse complement strand
CTGCAGTGGGATGTGCCGGCCGGGGAATTGGGGTCGCACCGGCCACAGTGGTGATTTCAGGGCCGCTTTCGCGGGCAAGCCCTAATGCCGGTCAGTTAAGCGCTAAAGCAGAAAAACCTGCGACCTGTGGCGAGGGAGCTTTCTCCCGTTGGGGCGCGAAGCGGCCCCAAAAATGGGACTGCTACGCAGTCCAGCGGGAGCAAGCTCCCTCGCCACAGGGACCGGTTCTGTCTTAACTGACTGGCATTAGGGCAAGCCCGCTCCCGCATTTTGACTGTATTCCAAAGAGCGACTCAGTTAATTGTGGGAGCGGGTTTGCCCGCGAAGCCCCCGCCATTTCCCCATCCCGAGACACCTGACCTCACAACGACAACACTCCACTGTACAGCCCATAGGCCGCCAGCCCGGCGCCTGTAATCACGCAGCCGAAAATGCCTTTTTCCACAGGCGTAAACAAAGGCTGGCCCTGCTCGCGCTTGGCCTGGGCGAACAGGATCACACCGGGGGCATACAACAGGGCCGACAGCAGCAGGTATTTCAGGCCGCCCGCATACAGCAGCCACACGGCGTAAGCCAGGGCAATCAGGCCCACCAGCAAGTCCTTCATGCGCCGGCGCTGGGCGCCTTCGTAGGTTTCGCCACGCCCGCTCAACAGCACCGCATAGGCCGCCGACCACAGGTAGGGCACCAGAATCATCGACGATGCCAGGTAAATCAGAGTGGTGTAGGTACTGGCTGAAAACAGCGTGATCACCAGGAACGCCTGGATCATCACGTTGGTCAGCCACAGGGCGTTGACCGGCACCTGGTTGGCGTTTTCCTTCTTCAGGAACGCCGGCATGGTGTTGTCCTGGGCGGTGGCGTAGAGAATTTCCGCACACAGCAACGCCCATGACAGCAGCGCCCCCAGCAGCGAAACCGCCAGGCCCAGGCTGATCAGTATCGCGCCCCAGGGCCCGACGATATGTTCCAGCACCCCGGCCAGGGATGGGTTTTGCAATTGCGCCAGTTCCGGCTGGCTCATGATCCCCAGGGACAGCACATTCACCAGCACCAGCAGCGCCAGCACGCCGAGAAAGCCAATCACGGTGGCCCGGCCCACGTCCGCGCGTTTCTCGGCCCGTGCCGAGTAAACGCTGGCGCCTTCGATACCGATGAACACAAACACTGTGACCAGCATCATGTGGCGCACCTGGTCCGCCACGCTGCCCATTTGCGGATTGCCCAGGCCCCAGATATCGCGGCTGAAGATATCCGCCTTGAACGCCACGGCGGCAATCACGATGAACATCAGCAGCGGCAAAATCTTCGCCACGGTGGTGATCTGGTTGATGAACGCCGCCTCCTTGATTCCGCGCATCACCAGAAAATGCACAGCCCACAGCAACACCGACGCACAGCCGATGGCCAGCGGCGTATTGCCCTGACCGAACACCGGAAAAAAGTAGCCCAGGGTGCTGAACAGCAATACGAAATAACCGACGTTGCCCATCCACGCACTGATCCAGTAACCCCAGGCGGACGAGAACCCCATGTAATCGCCAAACCCGGCCTTGGCATAGGCATACACGCCGGAGTCCAGCTCGGGCTTGCGGTTGGCCAGGGTCTGGAACACAAAGGCCAGGGTCAGCATGCCGACCGCCGTGATAGCCCAGCCGATCAGCACCGCGCCCACGCCAGCCCGTTCGGCCATATTTTGCGGCAAGGAAAAAATCCCACCGCCGATCATCGAACCCACCACCAGGGCGATCAGGGCACTGAGCCTAAGTTTCTGTGCGGGGTGGGACATGGAGATTCCTCGAAATAAATTTTTTAGGTGACACTTTAGTGCACGACTAATTCATTTAATCAGTGCACTGCCCCATAACATAAAGACATGTAAATACACGGCTTTTAGGCTTATTTAGAATTTAAATAAGTGCGACATGAAGCAATCGACAAACAATATTAAAAAAGTTTGCATATTGCTGAACACGAACTAGCTTCATACATCCGCATGCCCACCAATGGATTAATCAGAAGGGAGAAAAGCGCTCTGCAAAGCGCGTTTGGGCTCTTCAGCGCCCACGAACGCCCATACTAAATCATTAATTCACAAGGGAATGTGCCAATGGTGTGATCTGAGTCAGCTGTTTGATTAGCGCACGGAATTATTCTGTGATCTCTCTCTCCTGAATTGGAGTCATGCAATGTCTGATTCACCCGCAAAACTTAGGCTTGGTGCGCTGGTTGCCCTCGTCGTCGGCTCAATGATTGGCGGTGGGATCTTCTCATTGCCGCAGAATATGGCCGCCAGTGCCGACGTGGGCGCGGTGTTGATTGGCTGGGTGATTACCGCCATCGGCATGCTGACCCTCGCGTTCGTGTTCCAGACCCTCGCCAACCGCAAGCCAAACCTGGACGGCGGTGTCTACGCCTACGCCAAGGCCGGTTTCGGCGACTACATGGGCTTCTCGTCCGCCTGGGGTTACTGGATCAGTGCCTGGCTGGGCAACGTCGGTTACTTCGTGCTGCTGTTCAGCACACTCGGCTATTTTTTCCCGATCTTTGGCGAAGGCAATACCCCGGCCGCGGTGATTGGCGCGTCGGTATTGCTGTGGGCCGTGCATTTCCTGGTGCTGCGCGGGATCAAGGAAGCGGCATTCATCAACCTGGTGACCACTGTCGCCAAAGTGGTGCCACTGGTGCTGTTCGTCTTGATCGCACTGTTCGCGTTCAAGCTGGACATCTTCACCGCTGACATCTGGGGCGTGAAAAACCCGGACCTGGGCAGCGTGATGAACCAGGTGCGCAACATGATGCTGGTCACCGTATGGGTGTTCATAGGCATCGAAGGCGCTAGCATCTTCTCGTCCCGCGCAGAAAAACGCTCCGATGTGGGCAAGGCCACCGTGATCGGCTTTATCACCGTGCTGCTGTTCCTGATGCTGGTGAACGTGCTGTCCCTGGGGATCATGACCCAGCCGGAACTGGCCAAGCTGCAGAATCCATCGATGGCCGCCGTGCTGGAACATGTGGTGGGCCACTGGGGCGCGGTGCTGATCAGCGTCGGCTTGATCATTTCGCTGCTGGGGGCGCTGCTGTCGTGGGTGCTGCTGTGCGCGGAGATCATGTTCGCCGCCGCCAAGGACCACACCATGCCGGCCTTTCTGCGCAAGGAAAACGCCAACCACGTGCCGGTCAACGCTTTGTGGCTGACCAACGCGATGGTGCAAATGTTTCTGGTGATCACGCTGTTTTCCGCCAGCACCTACCTGTCGCTGATCTACCTCGCCACCTCGATGATCCTGGTGCCCTACCTGTGGTCGGCAGCTTATGCGCTGTTGCTGGCGGTGCGCGGCGAGACGTATGAAAACGCCATTAAGGAGCGCAAGAAAGACCTGTTCATCGGCGCCATCGCCCTGATCTACGCGATCTGGCTGCTCTATGCCGGCGGCACCAAATACCTGCTGCTCTCCGCCCTGCTCTACGCCCCCGGCGCGATCCTGTTCGCCAAGGCCAAGCGTGAACTGGGCAAACCGATATTCACCAACGTCGAGAAGCTGATTTTCGCCGCAGTGGTCATCGGCGCCCTGGTGGCTGCCTATGGGCTCTATGACGGCTTCCTGACCCTATGATTCTTTACCCAAAGAAATGATGTTCCTTGGAGGATCTGAAATGACCACGGAAAAAGTGAAGTACGGCGTCCATTCCGAAGCCGGCAAACTGCGTAAAGTCATGGTGTGCTCCCCAGGCTTGGCCCACCAGCGGCTGACCCCCAACAACTGCGATGAGTTGCTGTTCGATGACGTGCTCTGGGTCGCCCAGGCCAAACGCGACCATTTCGACTTCGTTACCAAGATGCGCGAACGAGACATTGATGTGCTGGAAATGCACAACCTGCTGACCGACATCGTCGCCATCCCCGAAGCCCTGGACTGGATTCTGCAGCGCAAGATCACCCCCAATACCGTCGGCCTGGGCCTGGTCGACGAAGTCGGTTCCTGGCTGCGCAGCCTGGAGCCGCGCAAGATCACCGAGTTCCTGATCGGTGGCGTGTCGGCCGATGACTTGCCGAGCAGCTTCGGTGGCAGAACCATCGAGATGTTCCGCGACTTCCTGGGCCACGCCAGTTTCATTCTGCCGCCGCTGCCCAACACCCAGTTCACCCGCGACACCACCTGCTGGATCTACGGCGGCGTAACGCTCAACCCGATGTACTGGCCGGCGCGACGCCAGGAAACCCTGCTGACCAGCGCCATCTATAAATTCCACCCCGAATTCACCAACGCGGACTTCCAGATCTGGTACGGCGACCCCGACCAGGAGCACGGCGCCGCCACGCTGGAAGGCGGTGACGTGATGCCGATCGGCAACGGCGTCGTGTTGATCGGCATGGGCGAACGCTCGTCCCATCAGGCCATCGGCCAACTGGCGCGCAACCTGTTCAAGAACAAGGCGGTGGAACGGGTCATCGTCGCCGGCCTGCCAAAATCCCGCGCAGCGATGCACCTCGATACCGTGTTCAGCTTCTGCGACCGCGACCTGGTTACCGTCTTCCCCGAGGTGGTCAACCAGATCGTGCCCTTTACCCTGCGCCCTGACGAAAGCAAGCCCCACGGTATCGATATTCAACGGGAGACCACCAACTTCCTCGACACCGTCGCCGCAGCGCTCAACCTCAAGGCCCTGCGCGTGGTCGAGACCGGCGGCAACAGTTTCGCCGCCGAACGCGAGCAATGGGATGACGGCAACAACGTGGTGGCCGTAGAGCCGGGCGTGGTGATCGGTTACGACCGCAACACCTACACCAACACCCTGCTGCGCAAGGCCGGGGTGGAAGTCATCACCATCAGCGCCGGTGAACTCGGCCGAGGCCGTGGCGGCGGCCACTGCATGACCTGCCCGATCATCCGCGACCCTATCGACTATTAAGGAGATTCCATCATGGCTTTCAATATGCGCAACCGCAGCCTGCTGTCGCTGATGCACCACACCACTCGCGAGCTGAACTATCTGCTGGACCTGTCCCGCGACCTCAAGCGTGCCAAATACACCGGCACCGAGCGTCCGCACCTCAAAGGCAAGAACATCGCGTTGATCTTCGAAAAAACCTCGACCCGCACCCGCTGCGCGTTCGAAGTCGCGGCCCATGACCAGGGTGCGCACGTCACCTACATCGACCCGGTGTCGTCACAGATCGGCCACAAAGAAAGCATGAAAGACACCGCTCGTGTCTTGGGCCGGATGTTCGATGCGATCGAATACCGTGGTTTCGCACAGGAAATCGTCGATGAGCTGGCCAAGTTCGCCGGCGTGCCGGTGTTCAACGGCCTCACCGCCGAATTCCACCCGACGCAAATGATCGCCGACACCCTGACCATGCGCGAACACAGCGACAAGCCGCTGCATGACATCAGCTACGCCTACCTTGGCGACGCGCGCTACAACATGGGCAACTCGTTGCTGATGATCGGCGCCAAGCTCGGCATGGATGTGCGCATCGGCGCGCCAAAAGCCCTGTGGCCCCACGAGGACTTCATCAAGCAGTGCCAGGCCTTCGCTGAAGAAAGCGGCGCACGCATCACCATCACCGAAGACCCTGCCGAGGCGGTCAAGGGCGTGGACTTCATCCATACCGATATCTGGGTGTCCATGGGCGAA
Organism: Pseudomonas sp.; assembly: GCF_030147005.1. Taxonomy (GTDB): domain Bacteria; phylum Pseudomonadota; class Gammaproteobacteria; order Pseudomonadales; family Pseudomonadaceae; genus Aquipseudomonas. The sequence goes on along the minus strand of NZ_JASLAW010000199.1, from coordinate 86,998 downwards.
CCGGTGGAAGCATGGGACGAGCGCATCGAGCAACTGCTGCCGTACCAGGTCAACACCCAGATGATGAAAGCCTCGGGCAACCCGCGCGTGAAGTTCATGCACTGCCTGCCGGCGTTCCACAACAGCGAAACCAAGGTCGGCAAAGACATCGCCGCGCGTTATCCGCACCTGGCCAACGGCGTGGAAGTGACCGAGGAAGTCTTCGAATCGCCCGCCAACATTGCCTTTGAGCAGGCGGAAAACCGCATGCATACCATCAAGGCGATTCTGGTGTCGGCGTTGGCGGATATCTAAACCTCAACACCGCTCCCACTGTCGAAACACGGTCAGTGTGGGAGCGGGCTTGCTCGCGAAGGCGGCGTGTCAGTCGCTACATCTTTCACCGATACACCGCTTTCGCGAGCAAGCCCGCTTCTACATTTTGCCCGGTGTTCACAAAGCTGAGCTCTAGAAGGATTGCATTATGCGCATCGTCGTAGCCTTGGGCGGCAACGCCCTCCTGCGCCGTGGTGAACCCATGACCGCGGACAATCAACGCGCCAATATCCGGATCGCCACCGAACAGATCGCCAAAATCCACGCCGGCAACGAGCTGGTGATTGCCCACGGCAATGGCCCGCAGGTCGGCCTGCTGTCGTTGCAGGCAGCGGCCTATACCAGCGTGTCGCCTTACCCGCTGGACGTGCTGGGTGCCGAGACCGAGGGCATGATCGGCTACATCATCGAACAGGAACTGGGCAACTTACTGGACTTCGAAGTGCCCTTCGCCACCTTGCTCACCCAGGTTGAAGTGGACGCCAAGGACCCGGCCTTCCAGAACCCCACCAAGCCCATCGGCCCGGTGTATGCCAAGGCCGAAGCCGAAAAACTCGCCGCCGAAAAAGGCTGGGCCATTGCTCCGGATGGCGACAAATACCGCCGGGTGGTGGCCAGCCCACGCCCGAAACGCATCTTCGAAATTCGCCCGATCAAATGGCTGCTGGAGAAAAAGGCCATCGTGATCTGCGCCGGCGGCGGCGGTATCCCGACAATGTACGGCGAGGACGGCAAACTGCAGGGCGTTGAAGCGGTGATCGACAAGGACCTGTGTTCATCCTTGCTGGCCGCGCAACTGGACGCCGATCTGCTGGTGATCGCCACCGACGTCAACGCGGCATTCATCGACTTCGGCAAGCCCACCCAGAAGGCCATCGGCCAGGCTCACCCCGACGCCATGGAACAACTGGGCTTCGCCGCCGGTTCCATGGGGCCCAAAGTGCAAGCGGCCTGCGAGTTCGCGCGCCAGACTGGCAAAACGGCAGTGATCGGTTCACTCTCCGACATCGAAGCCATCGTCCAGGGCAGCGCCGGCACACGCATCAGCACGGCGACACCTGGCATCACCTATCTGTGAAGTAGAGGAGATTTGCCTATGGCTACCTTTGAACCGGGACACCTGCACGTCGAACGTCACGCACTCAACGAGCATGACTACAGCTACAACCTGTGCATCGACTATGAAGTCAGCCAGGACCCAAAGGAAGGCAAGGGAATGCTCTTCAAACTGCACGGCTCGGTGCAGGGCAAGGACCTCAAGGAAGAGTTCTTCCTGCCCAAGGACCAGGCCTTCGATTTTGCCCGGCATGCCATGAACATCGCGCAGAAATACGGCATGCCGAAGATGGCGGTGCTGAATGGCTCGATGCACAAGCAGTACGACTTGATGTTCGAAGACGTGCGGCATCAGTTGGACGTGAAATCAGGTGATCCGGTCAAGCCCGAGCACCTGGAATAACCCACCTGCACTGACACAACGCAGGCAATGTGGGAGCAAGCCCGCTCCCACATTTTTGATCTCCATCACCTGTCAGGCATACTGGCCGCCTCTCGCTTCCCAGAATTCTCAGCAGCCCCATGCGTATCCACGTCAGCTTTATCGACCGCGTCGGCATTACCCAGGAAGTCCTGGCCTTGCTCGGTGGGCGCAATCTCAACCTGGATGCGGTGGAAATGGTGCCGCCCAACGTCTATATCGACGCGCCGACCTTGAGCGCCGAGGTGCTCGAAGAACTGCGCGATGCGTTGTTCAGCGTGCACGGCGTGCAAGCGGTGACAGTGGTGGACATCCTCCCCGGCCAGCGCCGCCATCTGCAACTGGACGCCCTGCTGGCCGCCATGACCGACCCGGTGCTGGCCCTGGACAGCGCGGGTAAGATCCTGCTGGCCAACCCGGCGTTGATCGCCCTCTACGGGCGCGAACCGGCCGGGGAAAGCATCGCCGAGCTGTTCAACGACCCTGGGCTGCTGGAGACCTTGCTGGAGCACGGCTTTCGCCTGCCGCTGCGCGAAATCAGCGTCAACGGCCAAACCCTGCTGCTGGACGCCACGCCGATCACCGACGCCGGCGCCCTGCTCACCCTCTACCCGCCCAACCGCATCGGCGAGCAATTGTCGGCGCTGCACCACGACCATGCCGAAGGGTTCGACGCGCTGTTGGGCGAGTCTGCGGCCATCCGCACCTTGAAGGCGCGCGCGCAACGAGTCGCCGCGCTGGATGCACCGCTGTTGATCCAGGGCGAGACCGGCACCGGCAAAGAGTTGGTGGCACGCGCCTGCCATGCGATCAGCGCACGTCACAGCGCGCCGTTTTTGGCATTGAACTGTGCCGCGTTGCCGGAGAACCTCGCCGAAAGTGAATTGTTCGGTTACGCCCCCGGCGCCTTTACCGGCGCCCAACGCGGGGGCAAGCCGGGGCTGATGGAGCTGGCCAACCAAGGCACGGTATTCCTCGATGAGATCGGCGAAATGTCGCCGTACCTGCAAGCCAAGTTGCTGCGCTTTCTCAATGACGGCAGCTTTCGCCGAGTGGGCGGCGACCGTGAGGTGAAGGTGAACGTGCGCATCCTCAGCGCCACCCACCGCGACCTGGAAAAGATGGTCAGCGAAGGCACCTTCCGTGAAGACCTGTTCTACCGCCTCAACGTCCTCAACGTTGAAGTGCCGCCGTTGCGTGCACGCGGCCAGGACATCCTGTTGCTGGCCCGCTACTTCATGCAGCAGGCCTGCGCGCAGATCCAGCGCCCCGTCTGCCGCCTGGCACCGGGCACTTACCCGGCGCTGCTGGGTAACCGTTGGCCGGGCAACGTACGCCAGCTGCAAAACGTGATCTTCCGCGCCGCTGCCATCTGCGAAAGCAGCCTGGTGGACATCGGCGACCTGGATATCGCCGGAACCTCCGTCGCCCGCCAGAGCGACGGCGAAGTCGACAGCCTGGAACAAGCGGTGGAAGATTTCGAGCGCAGCCTGCTGGAAAAGCTCTACACCAGCTACCCCTCCACCCGCCAACTGGCCAGCCGTTTGCAGACTTCCCACACTGCCATCGCCCATCGCCTGCGCAAATACGGCATCCCTAATAAACCCTGAACCCACAGCGGCATTGCAGTGCTGGCAGGATTTGGTCTGAGAACGACACTCCGTGTACTGAAAGCGCTACAGCGTAACGATATCGCTACAACCCTGTTTTTTGCGCGCCATGCAAGGCTTTGATCCGCATAGACTTTTTTTCTCGTGCCCAAGTGTAGCGAAATCGCTACACCCGAACGCCGCCGATTTATAAAGGCCTTCTTTAAGCCTTTGTTTTTTAACATTTTAATAACATTGGCCACGATATTGCTAAGCAACTCCCATTATTCCAATCCCGTCCACCAGACGAATCTGGCCTTGAGGAGTTTCCATGAGCGAGTTGCGCTTCACTGAAGATCACGAATGGCTGCGCGCCGAAGCCGATGGCAGCGTTACCGTGGGCATCACCGCTTTTGCGCAGAATGCGCTGGGTGATGTGGTTTTCGTGCAACTGCCTGAGCTGCAGGCCTACGACCGTGGCGCTGAAGCCTCCACCGTGGAATCGGTCAAAGCCGCCAGCGGCGTGTACATGCCTCTTGACGGTGAAGTGCTGGAAGTGAACGCCAAGCTCGAAGGCAACCCTGAATTGGTCAACGAAGACCCAATGGGCGAAGGCTGGTTCTTCCGCTTTAAACCGGCTGATGCCGAGGCGGTAGCTAAACTGCTGGATCAGGACGCGTACGACCGCCTGATCAAAGCCAACGCTGAAGCCTGAGGAGCGTGCCATGACAATCACTACGAGCACCGCCAACGAATTCATCGCCCGCCACATCGGCCCGCGCCAGGAAGACGAGCAGCAAATGCTCGCCAGCCTGGGCTTTGATTCCCTCGAAGCCTTGAGCGCCAGCGTGATTCCGGAAAGCATCAAGGGCACCAGCGTGCTCGGCCTGGAAGACGGGTTGAGCGAAGCCGAGGCCCTGGCCAAAATCAAAGCCATCGCCGCCAGGAACCAACTGTTCAAGACCTATATCGGCCAGGGCTACTACAACTGCCATACGCCGTCGCCAATCCTGCGCAACCTGTTGGAAAACCCCGCCTGGTACACCGCGTACACCCCGTACCAGCCCGAGATTTCCCAGGGCCGCCTCGAAGCGCTGCTGAACTTCCAGACCCTGATCAGCGACCTCACCGGCCTGCCGATCGCCAACGCATCCTTGCTCGACGAAGCCACCGCCGCCGCCGAAGCCATGACCTTCTGCAAGCGCCTGAGCAAGAACAAAGGTAGCCACGCGTTCTTCGCCTCGGTGCACAGCCACCCGCAAACCCTCGACGTACTGCGCACCCGCGCCGAGCCACTGGGCATCAATGTGGTAGTGGGCGATGAGCGCGAACTGACCGACGTCAGCGCATTCTTCGGCGCCCTGTTGCAATACCCGGCCAGCAATGGCGATGTGTTCGATTATCGCGAGCTGACCGAGCGGTTTCACGCAGCCAATGCCTTGGTTGCCGTGGCCGCTGACCTGCTGGCCCTGACTTTGCTCAGCCCGCCGGGCGAGTTCGGCGCCGATGTGGCCATCGGCAGCGCGCAGCGCTTCGGCGTGCCGTTGGGCTTTGGCGGCCCGCATGCGGCGTATTTCTCTACCAAGGATGCGTTCAAGCGCGACATGCCGGGCCGTCTGGTCGGTGTCTCGGTAGACCGCTTCGGCAAGCCGGCCCTGCGCCTGGCCATGCAGACCCGCGAGCAACACATCCGTCGCGAGAAAGCCACCAGCAACATCTGTACCGCGCAAGTGCTGCTGGCCAACATCGCCAGCATGTACGCCGTTTACCACGGCCCTAAAGGCCTCATCCAGATCGCTCAGCGTATTCACCAGCTGACCGCGATCCTGGCCAAGGGCCTGACCGCCCTGGGCTTGAAGGTCGAGCAGGAACACTTCTTCGACACGATCACCCTCAACACCGGCGCGAACACCGCCACCCTGCACGACAAGGCACGTGCCCAGCGCATCAACCTGCGCGTGGTGGATGCTGAGCGTATTGGCCTGTCGATCGACGAAACCACCACCCAGGCTGATATCGAAGCCTTATGGGCGATCTTCGCCGACGGCAAGGCGCTGCCCGCTTTCGCGGCAACCGAAAGCACCCTGCCGAGCGCCTTGCTGCGCCAGTCGCCGATCCTCAGCCACCCGGTGTTCAATCGCTACCACTCGGAAACCGAGCTGATGCGCTACCTGCGCAAGTTGGCCGACAAGGACCTGGCGCTGGACCGCACCATGATCCCGCTGGGCTCGTGCACCATGAAGCTCAACGCCGCCAGCGAAATGATCCCGGTGACCTGGGCCGAATTCGGCGCCCTGCATCCGTTCGCCCCGGCAGACCAAAGCGCCGGTTATCTGCAACTGACCTCAGACCTGGAAGCCATGCTTTGCGCGGCCACCGGCTACGACGCAATCTCCCTGCAGCCGAACGCCGGTTCCCAGGGTGAATACGCAGGCCTCCTGGCCATCCGCGCCTATCACCAGAGCCGTGACGAAGCGCGTCGCGACATTTGCCTGATCCCGTCGTCAGCCCACGGCACCAACCCGGCGACGGCCAACATGGCCGGCATGCGCGTGGTGGTCACCGCCTGCGACGCACGTGGCAACGTGGACATCGAGGACCTGCGCGCCAAGGCCATCGAGCACCGCGAGCACCTCGCCGCGCTGATGATCACCTACCCGTCCACCCATGGGGTGTTCGAGGAAGGCATCCGTGAAATCTGCGCGATCATTCACGACAACGGCGGCCAGGTGTACATCGACGGCGCCAACATGAACGCGATGGTCGGCCTCTGCGCACCGGGCAAGTTCGGCGGCGACGTGTCCCACCTGAACCTGCACAAAACCTTCTGCATTCCCCACGGCGGTGGCGGCCCGGGCGTTGGCCCGATTGGCGTCAAGTCACACCTCACGCCGTTCCTGCCAGGCCATGCGGCCATGGAACGCAAGGAAGGTGCAGTGTGCGCGGCGCCCTTTGGCAGCGCGAGCATCCTGCCGATCACCTGGATGTACATCAGCATGATGGGCGGCGCCGGCCTCAAGCGCGCATCGCAGTTGGCGATCCTGAACGCCAACTACATTTCCCGTCGCCTGGAAGAGCATTACCCGGTGCTGTACACCGGCAGCAACGGCCTGGTGGCGCACGAATGCATCCTGGACTTGCGCCCATTGAAAGACAGCAGCGGCATCAGCGTAGATGACGTGGCCAAGCGCCTGATCGACTTCGGCTTCCACGCGCCGACCATGTCGTTCCCGGTGGCCGGCACCTTGATGATCGAACCGACCGAAAGTGAATCCAAGGAAGAACTGGATCGCTTCTGCGACGCCATGATCGCCATCCGTGAAGAGATCCGCGCGGTGGAAAACGGCACGCTGGACAAGGACGACAACCCGCTGAAGAACGCGCCGCATACGGCCGCGGAACTGGTGGGCGAATGGAGCCACCCCTACAGTCGCGAGCAGGCTGTATACCCGGTTGCTTCGCTGATCGAAGGCAAGTACTGGCCGCCGGTTGGCCGGGTCGACAACGTATTTGGCGACCGCAATCTTGTGTGTGCGTGCCCGTCGATCGAGAGTTACGCATAACCTGAAGGTCAACTCGAAATAGATGTGGGAGCGGGCTTGCTCGCGAAAGCGGTGTATCAGTTATAGATGCATCAACTGACAGTCCGCTTTCGCGAGCAAGCCCGCTCCCGCATTTTTGACCGAGTACACCCGACACATAACAAGAAACCGGAGAACCACTCATGTCTTTAAGCGTGTTCGACCTGTTCAAAATCGGCATCGGCCCTTCCAGTTCCCACACCGTCGGCCCGATGCGCGCCGCCGCCCGTTTTGTCGAAGGGCTCAAGCGCGACAACCTGCTCGGCGCTACCACCTGCATCAAAGTAGAACTCTACGGTTCGCTTGGCGCCACCGGCAAAGGTCACGGCAGCGACAAGGCCGTGTTGCTGGGCCTGGAAGGCGAGCACCCGGACACCGTGAACACCGAAACCGTGGCCGAACGCCTTGCGCAGATGCGCAGCGACGGTCGCCTCAACCTGCTCGGCGAACACAGCATTGCGTTCAACGAGAAAGAACACTTGGCGATGATCCGCAAACCCCTCGCCTACCATCCCAACGGCATGATCTTTCGCGCCTTCGATGCGGCCGGCATTCAGGTCCGCAGCCGCGAGTATTACTCGGTCGGCGGCGGTTTCGTGGTGGATGAAGACGCGGCCGGCGCCGACCGCATTGTCGAGGACGCCACGCCCTTGACCTTCCCGTTCAAGCACGCCAAAGACCTCCTCGGCCATTGCACCACTTATGGGCTGCCCATCAGCCAGGTGATGCTGACCAATGAAAGCGCCTGGCGCCCGGAATCGGAAACCCGCAGCGGCCTGTTGAAAATCTGGCAGGTGATGCAGGATTGCGTGGACGCCGGCTGTCGCAATGAAGGGATCCTGCCCGGTGGGCTGAAGGTCAAACGCCGGGCCGCCGCGCTGCATCGGCAACTGTGCAAGAACCCCGAGTCGGCCCTGCGCGACCCGTTGTCGGTACTCGACTGGGTCAACCTGTATGCCCTGGCGGTCAATGAAGAAAACGCCAACGGCGGGCGCGTCGTCACCGCGCCCACCAACGGTGCGGCCGGGATCATTCCTGCGGTGCTGCATTACTACATGCGGTTTATCCCCGGCGCGAACGAAGACGGCGTGGTGCGCTTTCTGCTGACCGCCGCCGCCATCGGCATTCTGTACAAGGAAAACGCCTCGATCTCGGGCGCTGAAGTCGGTTGCCAGGGTGAGGTCGGCGTGGCCTGCTCCATGGCCGCCGGCGCACTCTGCGAAGTGCTGGGCGGCAGCGTTTCACAAGTGGAAAACGCCGCTGAAATCGGCATGGAACACAACCTTGGCCTGACCTGCGACCCGATTGGCGGGCTGGTGCAGGTGCCCTGCATCGAGCGCAATGCCATGGGCTCAGTCAAGGCGATCAACGCTGTGCGCATGGCCTTGCGCGGCGATGGGCAACACTTTGTGTCCCTCGACAAAGTGATCCGCACCATGCGCCAGACCGGCGCCGATATGAAGAGCAAATACAAAGAAACCGCCCGTGGCGGTCTGGCGGTCAATATTATCGAGTGCTGACGCCCAACCGCGCGCCGGCACGTTTTCAGGAGCTGAACATGTCCACCGAAACCCTGTTGAAAACCCCATTGCACGCCCTGCACATCGAGCTGGGCGCGCGCATGGTGCCCTTCGCCGGCTACGACATGCCGGTGCAGTACCCGTTGGGCGTCATGAAGGAGCACCTGCACACCCGTGAACAGGCCGGGCTGTTCGATGTGTCCCATATGGGCCAGATCCGCCTGACCGGCGCCAATGCCGCCAAGGCCCTGGAAACCCTCGTGCCGGTCGACATCATCGACCTGCCGGTGGGCATGCAGCGCTACGCCATGTTCACCAACGAGCAGGGCGGCATTCTCGACGATCTGATGGTGGCCAACCTGGGCAACGACGAATGGTTCCTGGTGGTCAATGCCGCCTGCAAGGACCAGGACCTGGCGCACCTGCGCGCACGGATCGGCGACCAGTGCAGCATCGAGCCGCTGTTCGAAGAACGCGCGCTGCTCGCCCTGCAAGGCCCTGCGGCGGTGAAGGTGTTGGCGCGCCTGGCACCGCAAGTCACCAAGATGACGTTCATGCAGTTTGCCTCCCTGCGCCTGCTGGGGGTGGACTGCTACGTCAGCCGCTCCGGCTACACCGGTGAAGACGGGTTTGAAATCTCCGTACCGGCTGAAAACGCCGAAAGCCTGGCCCGCAGCCTGCTGGCCGAGACCGAAGTGCAAGCGATCGGCCTGGGCGCCCGCGACTCCCTGCGCCTGGAAGCCGGCTTGTGCCTGTACGGCCATGACATGAATACCGAAACCACCCCCGTTGAAGCCAGCTTGCTATGGGCGATCTCCAAGGCGCGCCGTGCCGATGGCGCGCGTGCCGGCGGCTTCCCGGGCGCAGACCGGATCTTCACCCAGCAGCAAGCCGGCGTTAACCGCAAGCGCGTGGGGCTGCTGCCGCAGGAACGCACCCCGGTGCGTGAAGGCGCGCAAATCGTCGACGCAGAGGGTACTGTGATCGGCAGCGTGTGCAGCGGTGGCTTTGGTCCAACCCTCGGTGGTCCGTTGGCGATGGGCTACCTGGACAGCGCATTTGCCGCACTGGATACCGAAGTGTCTGCGCTGGTGCGTGGGAAAAAGGTGCCATTACGTGTAAGTAAAATGCCATTCGTGCCGCAGCGTTACTTCCGTGGTTGAATGATCGTTTCCATAAGTAACGTGGTTGCGTTACGCGCACTAAACTGTAACGCAACCGCCATAAAACAGTGCACCTTCGATAGTCATTGTTATCGGAATTTCCCTATAACAAGTGAGCAAGCCTATCGAATAAGACGGCCCCACTGTTATTCAACAAAGTGTCATACACCCGAGCGAAATCGGGGCTTCTGGCAGGGGTTGTGTTTTTCATATTAGTTGGCGTAGAGTTTGTCCACTGTGTTTGCATGGGTCGCTTGGAACCTGGACCTGGGCAGTAGCTAAAGTAGTAGTGCTACAACCCGTTCGACGTCTCTTACTTTCCTGCAACCCAGCCCAGTACTCTTTCATGTGAAAGGGGCTGTCATTAATTTTTAGCGTCAAAGGAAAGAAGAAAATGGCTGAACGTCAGAGCGGTACCGTCAAGTGGTTCAACGACGAAAAAGGCTTTGGTTTTATCACTCCAGAAAGCGGCCCGGATCTGTTCGTGCATTTCCGCGCTATTCAGGGCAACGGCTTTAAAAGCCTGAAGGAAGGCCAAAAGGTCACCTTCGTGTCAGTTCAAGGTCAAAAAGGCCTGCAGGCTGACGAAGTACAAGCAGAAGGCTGATCCTTCCTGCGACAAAAAGCCCCTGATATGACATCAGGGGCTTTTTTATGGGCGCGATTCCGTAAACTGCATTTTTCTCCAGAGAGCCCTGCCATGTCCAAATCCCTGTTGAGCCCCCAAGGCGAGTTCCCCGCCGTTGGCCTGGGCCGCCGCCTGGCAGCGATGTTCTACGACTTTCTTCTATGCACCGCCCTGCTGATCGTCACCGCCTTTATCTACAAGCTGGTGTGGATAGCCTTCGTCGGTGAAGCGAAGATGCGCACCCTCACCGAATCCGGCGCGTTGGACGGTGACCCGCTGCTGTCGACGATTCTGTTGTTTGTGCTGTTCGGTTTCTTCGCCAAATTCTGGACCCATTCCGGCCAGACCCTGGGCATGCAGGTGTGGGGCGTGCGCGTGCAGAACGCCGACGGCTCGCGCATCAGCCTGTGGCAGGCGTTGCTGCGTTTTGTGGTGTCGATTGCGTCGTGGTTGTGTGCGGGGCTGGGGTTTATCTGGTCGCTGTTTGATAAGCAGAAACGTACTTGGCACGACATCTACTCGGACACGCAACTGGTGCGTATCCCGAAGCAAAAGAAGTAATCACAGAACAGCGGAGATCAAAATATGGGAGGGCTAAGCCCTCCCACATTTTTACCCAATCAGCCTTGAGTCAGGCGTTGCCAGCCAGTTTGAGGCGCGCAGCCTGGGTGAAGTCGAGCATGCGCTTGAGCGGGCGTACCGCGTGCGGGATTACCGAGGGCTCGACGACTACCTCATTACTGCCCTCACGCAAGCACTGCAACGTACGCTCAAGCGTGTTCATCGCCATCCACGGGCAGTGCGCGCAACTGCGGCAGGCGGCGCCGTTGCCGGCGGTAGGCGCTTCGATAAAGACCTTGTCCGGGCACAGCTGCTGCATCTTGTAGAAGATGCCGCGGTCGGTGGCGACGATGAATGTCTTGTTCGGCAGCCGCTGCGCCGCCGCAATCAACTGGCTGGTGGAACCCACGGCGTCCGCCAGTTCGATCACCGAGGTCGGTGATTCCGGATGCACCAGGATCGCAGCGTCCGGATACAGCGCCTTCATGTCTTCCAGCTGCTTGGACTTGAACTCTTCGTGGACGATGCAAGCACCGTCCCACAGCAGCATATCGGCGCCGGTCTGGCGCTGGATGTACGTGCCCAGGTGCTTGTCCGGGCCCCAGATAATCGTCTCGCCGTTGTCCATCAGGCTTTCGACGATCTCCAGCGCGCAACTGGACGTCACCACCCAGTCGGCACGGGCTTTGACCGCCGCCGAGGTATTGGCGTAGACCACCACCGTGCGCTCGGGGTGCTGGTCACAGAACGCGGAGAATTCATCCACCGGGCAACCCAGGTCCAGGGAGCAGGTGGCCTCCAGGGTCGGCATCAGGATACGTTTTTCAGGGGTAAGAATTTTCGCGGTTTCGCCCATGAACCGCACCCCCGCCACCAGTACGGTCTTGGCCGGGTGAGCAGCGCCGAAGCGCGCCATTTCAAGGGAGTCGGAAACACAGCCGCCGGTTTCTTCGGCCAGGGCCTGAATCACCGGGTCGCAGTAGAAGTGGGCAACCAGCACCGCGTCTTGCGCTTTAAGCTCGGCGGCGATGGCAGCGCGCAAGCTTGCCTCTTCATCGGCGCTGAGGGCCTTGGGCTGCTTGGCGTCGAGGTGAGCTTGAACCAGTAGGCGTTCGGAAATGTGCGTCATGTTCGCAAGACCTGCAGGCGCAGTAGCGCGAAAGTCGAGTGTACCACCGGCTCTGGAGCCCTTCGGGCGCCGCCGGACGAAGTGTGTATTCATCAAGCACGGGTAAAGCTGAAGCTGCGCAAGGCTACAGAATATCGAATGGATTCAAAAGCCTAATCTGGTATTGCGCAGGCATTATTCGGGGGGGAAGGCCGGTGCAGTTAAGCCCCGCGAATACCGCTATTCAAGGTACTCACAGGGCTGCACATATAGGGCGTCAGGCAAATAGCTTCTGGACGTTGCTCATCGCCTCATCGGCAAACCCTTGCAGAAAGGCCTCGAACGCCGGCACGTCATCCGGGCCGCCGGTGTAAGGCTGACCAATGATGGTCCAGGTCGCCAGGCTTTGGCTGGCGCCTTGCGGCACCACTTGCATGACGGCCCACAGGTTGCCGATGTTCAGCGAGGTGTAAATCAGCGACCAGGTCATGGTCATGCCTTCGTCGTCATAGCTATTGAGTTGCTCGATCACCACATTGCCGTCCTTGAACAACTTCTTGCGTACCGAGCGCACGCCCTCTCCCGTCATTTCGATATGAGACAAGGCCGGAATAAACTTCGCGAAACCGGAAAAGTCACCCACGATATCCCACACGCTGCGCGCATCACCGTTGACGATGACGCTGGCGACCACAGGGTTGCCCACGGGGTTGCGCACCAGGGTATCGGGTTCAAAATGTTGCATGAAACAACTCCTTTTCTTGCTTGGATGAAATCGATCAATCGCCGACAGGCGCTGCTGCCATTGTGTCACCGCGCCCCTCTGGAAATCGTGACCAGCCATGCGAAACACCTTCAGGTACTGCGCTTCGTCACCCACCTTGGAAAGGTTGTAGCCATTGGACGTCGCGAGCGGTGTGCAACCGCTTCTGTGCCTGCCGGCAATGCCAATGCGCCCGCAGAACAAATAGAACGCATCGCTGTAGCCTATCAAGTACGCCTCGCGGCGCACGGTGCGCATCAAGCCTAGCTAAGTTGCTGGTGGGCGGGCAGTGAGAAGCAGGAGCAAGGATGGACTGCGGGGAAAGGGGAAGAGAAAGAGGAGTATCAACTGACCAACAAGATCAATCGGATCACGGCGCAATGCGCGCCGGTTTGGACAGGCTAAATGACAGGCAAAAAAAAACCCGGAAATCCTCACTTACGTGGGCCTTCCGGATTTTCTAAACCGCCAAAAATGGTGGGTCGTGTGGGATTCGAACCTACGACCAATTGGTTAAAAGCCAACTGCTCTACCAACTGAGCTAACGACCCGCTGTGTGGTGGCGCGTATAATACTGATTTCTAAGGACTATTCAACACCTTATTTGAAATAAATCAGAAAAAACGCGTTTGAACTGTAATTGGGTGGGTAGAACGCCTCTCGCAGCAGCCGAATCAGCGGCCCGGCTCGTCATTCCACAGGTATTTGTGCAACTGCAATTGCAGGCGCACCGGCAGGTTGTCCGCTACTACCCAATCCGCCAGTTCACGGGCATTCAGGTCGTGATGGCTGGGTGAGAACAGCACCTCGCCCGCACGTCGCTCCAAGCCATACTGGATCAGCTTGGAAGTCGCCCAGTCATAGTCGTCACGGGAACAGATAACGAACTTGACCTGATCGTTGGCCGTCAGCAAGTCCATGTTCTCGTAGCGATTGCGGTGGGCTTCCTTGGAATCGGGGGTCTTGAGGTCGACCACTCGACTGACTCGCGGGTCGACCGCAGAGATGTCCAGGGCGCCACTGGTTTCCAGCGAGACTTCGTAGCCGGCGTCACACAACTGCTTGAGCAACGGGATGGCATTGGGTTGCGCCAGTGGCTCGCCGCCTGTCACGCAGACGTAGCGCGGCCGGTAGCCGGCAACCTGTTCCAGAATGTCGTCGAGGGTGCGCACGGTGCCGCCGCTGAAGGCGTAGGCGCTGTCGCAGTACTGGCAACGCAACGGACAGCCGGTCAACCTTACAAATACGGTGGGCAGGCCAGCAGTGCGCGTTTCACCCTGCAACGAGTAAAAAACTTCGGTAATACGTAGTGTGTCTTGCATAGTCGCCACGGGCGTAACAGCTAAACAGGCTGTCCGCCTCCGTCAGGCACTTCATGGGATTGCGCCAACGCGTCAACCCGAGGAAGCGTGTTCATAAAAGGGCGTGGATTCTAACGAAAAAACCCGCGCCAGGCGCGGGTTTCTTCTAAACGGGCTGCGTGGCCTACAAGCGTTGCAGATCCCGCTGGGCCAACTGAGCAGCAGAAGTACCCGGATACTGGGCGACCACCTGCTGCAGAATGCCTTTAACCTTGTCGGCATGACCCAGGCGGCGTTCTACGTCGGCAAGCTTGTAAAGCGAGTCCGGCACCTTGGCGTGCTTGGGATACAGCTGGCTGACCTTGGCAAACGCCTGGCCTGCCCCCTGTAAATCACCCTTTGCCAGGTTGACCTCACCCAACCAGTACTGGGCATTGCCCGCGTATTGGCTGTTGGGGTACTTACGCAGGAAAGCGGTAAACGCCTGGCTGGCCTTATCGAAATCCTTGGCCTTGATCAGGTCGAAGGCTGCATCGTAATACAGTTTTTCCTTCGCCGGATCACCCGGTTCACTGCTGGCGGCCGGGGCCTGGCTGGCTGCCGTGGCCCCCGCTGCTGCGCCACCGGCGGCGGCACTGGGCGCGCCACCGGCAGAAGAATTATCAGGAGTAGCGGCAGGTGCAACACCGGCTCCAATACGTCGATCAAGATCCTGGTAACGCTCCAGGCCCTCTTGCTTAAGCTGGTTCACTTGATTCTGCAGAACTTCAATAGCGCCTTGTTGCTGGGCCAATTGATCCTGCATGCGTTGCAGCTGGTTGAACAGCTCGCCCTGTGCCGAGGGCGCGGCCGTAGCCGCTCCCCCAGCATAGGCGCCGTTCGTGCCATAACCCGCTGGCGGATAACTGCTGCCGCTATTGTTATAGCCAGAGTTGTTATCCGTTACAGGAACCGCAGCCCACACCGTAAACGGTGCGAGGCTGAGAGCCAATACAGTTAGAGCACGACGGCACGTTCGCATGACGAATTACTTACGCAGTTCGACGCGACGGTTCTGAGCCCACGACTGTTCGTCGTTGCCAGTTGCAACTGGACGCTCTTTACCGTAGGAAACCAGTTCCAGTTGGCCTGGAGCAACACCTTGCAGTACCAGGTAGCGCTGAACGGCTTTCGCACGACGCTCGCCCAGAGCCATGTTGTACTCACGAGTACCACGGGCGTCAGTGTTACCTTCCAGAACAACGCGAGCGCCGTTAGCTTTCAGGTCCTTGGCGTGAACGTCCAGAGCGCGCATGGCTTCTGGCTTCAGGTCCGAACTGTCGTATTCGAAGTAGAAAGTGGTGATCGCGCGCAGAGCAGCTTCTTCGCTCAGGGAGCCGTCGACTGCACCAGTGTTAGCGCCGTAACCAGCGTTTGGATCAACAGCTGCGCCTTCACCGGCATTGTCGCCGCCTTTAGAGGAGCAACCAACGGCTACGGACAGAGCCAGAGCCAGAGCAGCAAACTTACCAAACTTCAGCATTTCCATCGTGAAACTCCTAATGAACCCCAGTGTGTTAAGTACTTCTTTTTGTAGCGCCGCGTCAGTTCAGGTAAGGGGACCAGGACGGTTCTCTGACTTCGCCTTGTGCGGTAGGAAGCGGGAGCCTTACGCGTCCATTAATGGACACGAGCATCAAGACTCCCCGGCCCTGCTGGCGGGTGGCGTAGATTACCATGGTGCCGTTGGGCGCAACAGTAGCTGACTCATCAAGGTTGGTATCTGTAAGGATTTTCACGGTTCCGCGCTGCAAATCCTGGGCCGCAACCCGGAAATTAGTGAAACCATCCTGACGGTGAATCATCACCAACGTCTTTTCATCGGCCGAAAGCTTGGGGTTGGCGTTGTAGTTACCGATAAAGGTCACGCGTTCCGCGCCACCACCACCCACGCTGGCTTTGTAGATTTGTGGCTTGCCGCCTCGGTCGGAGGTGAAGTAGATGGTCGAGCCATCCTTACCCCAGAACGGTTCGGTGTTGATGCCCGGGCCGCTGGTCACGCGAGTGAGCTGGCGCGAAGCCATGTTCATCACGTAGATATCCGGATTACCGTCCTTGGACAGTACGAATGCCAGGCGCGAACCATCCGGCGACCAGGCTGGCGCACCGTTGAGGCCTTCAAAGTTGGTGATCTGCTCACGACGGCCGGTATCAATGTGCTGGACGAAGATACGCGGACGCTTCTGCTCGAACGACACGTAGGCGATACGCTTGCCGTCCGGCGCGAAGCGCGGCGACAGAATTGGTTCGCGCGATTGCAGCAGGGTCACGGCGCGCGCGCCGTCATAGTCGGAGCGCTGCAGGGTGTAACGCGTGTTGTCTACGGAGAAACGCTCAGCGGTGACGTACAGCATGCGTGTGGAGAACGCACCCTTGATACCGGTGAGTTTTTCAAACGACTGGTCCGAAATGTAGTGGGCCATGTCACGCAGTTGTTCGGCGGTGCCGGAGACATTGCCGGTCAGGACCTGCTGCTCAGTGGCCACGTTGAACAAGGTGTAGGTGATTTGCAGGCGACCGCCGGCCGGCGTGATGTTGCCGACCATCAGGTACTGCGCACCCACCGCTTTCCAGTCACGGAACACGACTTCGCTGGCCTGGTTGGGCTGGCTGATCATGTTGCCTTTAGGAATCGGCGCGTAATAGCCGGAGTTGCGCAGGTCGTCGCTGACGATCTGGGCCATGTCGTCCGGCAGCACACTGCCGCCCTGCCAACCGAACGGTACTACTGCGATCGGGGTGGCCCGATCGCTGCCGCTGGTAACCAGGATGTTCTTTTCATCCGCCGCCGCTATCCCTGCCATACAGCAAATAACGACAAGCATTCCTCGAAGAAGGTTTCTCACAAGGCTAGATCCTCAGGTGTGAATGTCATCTTGAATGAACGATAGGGAGCGAAGTCGCTTGGTTTCATTCCCTGCATCTCGGTCAACCGGCCAATATTCTTGACTGCGGCGACCGCCGAACTGTCGAACGAACCGTCACCACTGGACTTGGCCACGCTGACCGAAGTCACCGTACCGTCCGGCAACATGCCGATCTGCAGCACTACTGTCATGCCTTTACGCGCCGAAGGTGGACGTGTCCAGCCTTCCGCTGCCCGAGCCCGGATCAGGTCATCGAAACTGCCCGCGACTTCATCGCCACGCTCATCGGCCAAGGCTTGCTGACGCTGAGGCGTATCGGAAAGCAAATCTGCCAGGGCCTGAGCCTTTTTCTCTTCGGCGGATTTACGTGCTGCTTCCTGGGCCTTTTTCTTGGAGGCGTCGGCGGCAGCTTTCTTCTTCGCGTCGTCGGCGACTTTCTTCTTCGCCTCGTCTGCTTCAGCTTTTTTCTTGGCGTCTTCGGCGGCTTTCTTCTTCGCGTCTTCGACGATCTTTTTCTTGGCTTCTTCAGCGGCCTTTTTCTTGGCCTCTTCTTCAGCAGCTTTCTTGGCTTCTTCTTCAGATTTCTTCTTGGCTATATCAGCCAATTGTTTCTCTTCAGCCTTTTTAGCTTCGGCAGCTTTCTCGGACTTCTTGGCTTCATCAGCCTTTTTCGCCTCGTCGGCTTTCTTCGCTTCGTCAGCCTTTTTCGATTCCTCGGCCTTTTGAGCCGCCTCTTCTTTCTTTTGTTCCGCAGCAGCCTTCACCGCTTCCTGCTCGACCTTCTTCTGTTCCATCTGCTCGACTTCGGTCTGGCGCGCAGCCGACTTCTGGGCCTCACCCGCAATCTTCTGATTGGTCTGGGTGGTGGCCTGACTTTTCGATTTCAGCTGATACAGGGTCGCCTGCACGATCGGCTTGGCTGGCGGCAGGTCCGGGGTCATGGCAAAGCTGACGAACAGCATGCCAAACACCAGGATGTGCAGGGCAATTGCCCACACGCCAGGCCAGAAATAGCTTTCCGAGGCGGACGGCTCTCGCTGTTGCTGCATCAGGGCGCCTCGGTAATCAAGCCAACGTTACCGACGCCGGCCTTCTGCAGCCCGCCCATGGCGCCCATGACGGAGCCGTAGTCGACCGACTTGTCACCGCGAATGAACACCTGGGTGTGCTTGCCGCCTTCGTTGCCGGAGCGAATGATCTTGGTCACCGCGTCAGTCATTGCCGGCAAGGTCAGGGCCTTGTCCTGCTGCTTCTGCGTGTCGACTTCGCTGCCAAGGTTCCAGTAGTAGGTCTTGTCAGCCTTGATCGAAATGGTCAGGACCTGAGTGTTGTTGTCTTGCGGCAAGGCTTCACTGGAAACCTTGGGCAGATCAACCTTCACGCCCTGGTTGAGCATCGGCGCGGTCACCATGAAGATCACCAGCAGCACCAGCATCACGTCGATGTAGGGCACTACGTTCATCTCGGCGACCGGCTTGCGCTTTTTGCGAGCTCGAGCGATTAAAGCCATTGGGAATTACCTGCTTATTCTTCGCTGGTGTGCACTTTACGGTGCAGGATCGCCTGGAATTCATCGGCGAAGGTGTAGTAACGGCTGATCAACGTTTCGCTGGTGGCGGCAAAACGGTTGTAGGCGATTACTGCGGGGATAGCGGCGAACAGGCCGATCGCGGTGGCGATCAGGGCTTCGGCAATACCTGGGGCCACGGTGGCCAGGGTCGCTTGCTGAGCCTGGGCCAGACCACGGAAGGAGTTCATGATGCCCCATACGGTACCGAACAGGCCGATGTAGGGGCTGACGGAACCCACGGTCGCCAGAAACGGCAAGCTCTGTTCCAGCTTTTCTTCCTCGCGGGAGATGGCCACGCGCATGGCTCGGGCCACGCCTTCCATCACGGCTTCCGGGTCAACACCCGGCTGCTGACGCAGACGTGAGAATTCCTTGAAACCGGCGCGGAAGATTTGCTCGACGCCCGAATCCGGGTCCGGGTTGCTGCCGGCCTGACGATACAGCTTGGACAGGTCGATACCCGACCAGAAGCGCTCCTCGAAGCTCTCCAGGGCGCGTCGACCGGCGCGCAGCAGGTTGCTGCGCTGAAAAATCATGACCCAAGAGGTAACCGATGCGGCTACCAGGGTCAGCATGACCAGTTGCACCACGACACTGGCATTGCTGACCAGGCTCCACATCGAGGAATGGTCGACGACGGTAGGTTCCACGCTAAATCTCCTGCTTTGATTGTTTACCCGCGCCGCTCACGGCGGCAAAGGCCGCACGTAGAGTTTCGGGAATGGCCCGAGGTTTCAAACTGTTGGTGCGAACACATGCCACCAGGAACTGCCCCTCACAGAGCAGCGTTGCATCCGTAGCCCGCCTGACCTGCTGTTTGAATCGCAGGCTGGCACGGTTCAATTCGATGACTTCAGCGCTGACCAGCAGTTCATCGTCCAGTCGCGCCGGTGCGTGGTAACGCGCCTCGCTGGAATGCACGACGAATAACAGGTCCTCCCCTGCCAGCGTGGATTGGGCAAAGCCCAGTTCCCGTAGCCGCTCGGTTCGAGCCCGTTCCATGAATTTCAGGTAATTGACGTAATAAACGATGCCGCCGGCATCAGTGTCCTCGTAATAAACGCGACAGCGATGTGCGAACGACTGATCCCCGTTTTGCGCGCGCATACTCTAGTGCTTACTCCTCAGGTTGCCAATCCGGCTGGACAACTGTTTTTTCATTCCTGAATTTTCTTCAGTGACTCAAATGACGACGCCAAACACTGGGACAGCACAAAGCTCGGATAAATCACCCCAACTGGCAAATACCCTGTAGGAGCGAGCTTGCTCGCGAAGCACCTGAGCGCGCCGCGTACAACCAGACACACTGCGTTGCCGTTGGCGGTTTTCGCGAGCAAGCTCGCTCCTAGAGACTTTTTAATCGTCCACTGCATCGAGGAATTCGTCTACCACGGGCATCTCTCCCAATCGTGACGGAATATTTAGCCCAAAGTGCAAATAAGCATGGCGCGTCACTACCCTGCCCCGTGGCGTGCGCATGATGTAGCCCTGCTGGATCAGATAGGGTTCGAGCACGTCCTCAATGGTATGACGCTCTTCACTGATGGCGGCGGCAAGGCTGTCCACGCCCACCGGGCCACCGTCAAATTTCTCGATCATGGTCAAGAGCAGACGCCGATCCTGGTGATCGAAACCATGCTCGTCCACATCCAGCAGGTTCAAGGCCAGGTCCGCGACAGCCTTGGTGATGTGCCCCTTGGCCCGCACTTCGGCAAAATCGCGCACGCGGCGCAGCAAACGGTTGGCGATCCGTGGTGTACCGCGGGCGCGGCGGGCGATTTCGAACGCGCCTTCCGGGTCCAGCGGCAAGCCGAGGATGTTCGCCGAACGGCTGACGATAGTCGCAAGGTCTGCCGTGCTATAGAACTCCAGACGTTGAACAATCCCGAAACGGTCTCGCAGCGGGTTGGTCAGCATGCCGGCACGCGTGGTGGCGCCTACCAGGGTGAACGGTGGCAGGTCGAGTTTGATGGAACGGGCCGCCGGGCCTTCGCCGATCATGATGTCGAGCTGGAAGTCCTCCATCGCCGGGTACAGCACTTCCTCGACGATCGGCGACAGTCGGTGGATCTCATCGATAAACAGCACATCGTGAGGTTCGAGATTGGTCAGCAATGCGGCCAGGTCGCCGGGGCGCTCCAGCACCGGGCCGGACGTGGACTTGATCGACACGCCCATTTCCTGGGCGATGATGTTGGCCAGAGTGGTTTTACCCAGCCCCGGCGGGCCGAAGATCAGCGTGTGGTCCAGCGACTCGCTGCGCCCGCGCGCGGCCTGGATGAACAGCTCCATCTGCTCGCGCACGGTGGGCTGGCCGATGTAGTCGGCCAGGCTCAGGGGGCGGATAGCGCGGTCCTGGACTTCTTCACGGTCGCGCGGGCCGGTGGCCGCGATCAGACGATCAGCTTCTATCACTTAAATCATTCCCTTCAGGGCTCGGCGGATCATGTCTTCGCTGCTCAGGTTCTTGTCCTTGATCGCCGACACCGCTTTGCTGGCCTCCTGCGGCTTGTAGCCCAGGGAGATCAACGCGCTGACGGCATCGCTTTCGGCACTGGCGACCTGGCCTGCCGGCATATCCGGCTGGTTCGGTACCAGGGCGAACATGCTCGGCACCACTTCCCAGGCCTTGAAACGATCCTTGAGTTCCACCAGCAGGCGCTCGGCGGTTTTCTTGCCGACACCGGGCACCTTGGTCAGGGCCGAGGTGTCCTGGGCTGAAACGGCACGTACCAGTTCATCCACTTCCAGGCTCGACATCAACGCCAGGGCCAGCTTGGGCCCTACGCCATTGAGGCGAATCAGCTCGCGAAAGAAATCACGGTCGCGCTTGCCAATGAAACCATAGAGCAATTGCGCATCTTCGCGCACAACCAGATGGGTGTGCAGCGTCAGCGGCTCGCCGACCGACGGCAGGCGATACAGGGTGGTCATGGGCACTTCCAGCTCGTACCCCAACCCATTTACATCCAGAATCAGGTGCGGCGGCTGTTTCTCAGCCAGGGTGCCGCGCAAGCGTCCAATCACGGTTCAGATCCTTAAAGCGTGGGGGTCAGACCAAGGCTGACCGCACATTTCGATTGCGCTGATGCTATCAGAGACGCAGGCGTCCGCCACGACTGCGTGCGGCGCCCAAACCATGAGGCAGCAGGCTGGAGCGGGTGTGGGCGTGGCAAATGGCAATGGCCAGGGCGTCGGACGCGTCGATCTGGGGTTTGGAGGTGAGCTTGAGCATGTGCATGACCATCATCTGCACCTGTTCTTTATTTGCGCCCCCGGTGCCGACCACGGCCTGTTTGACCTGGGTCGCGGTGTATTCGGCGATTTCCATGCCCTCCTCCGCCCCCGCCACAATGGCCGCGCCACGGGCCTGGCCGAGCTTCAGCGCCGAGTCGGCATTCTTGGCCATAAACACTTTTTCGATGCCCATGGTAACCGGCCCGTAAGTCTGGATGACTTCGCGCACGCCGCGATAGACGATCTGCAGGCGTTCGGCCAACTCCCCCGCGCCGGTGCGGATGCAGCCCGAGGCGACATAGACGCAGCCACGCGGGGTGTGCTGCACCACGCCAAAACCGGTGATGCGCGAACCGGGGTCGATACCTAGGATTAAAGTCATAACGCCTGCGGGTTAGTGGGAACACACATAACCCCTTTTGAAGCGGGCTTGCTCGCGAAGGCGGAGTGTCAATCACTGAGTAGATTGACTGATACACCGCCTTCGCGAGCAAGCCCGCTCCCACAGGGGGGTCTTCGTTGTACTAAGAAAGTTGCTCTGCTACAGATTCCGGAATATCGGCGTTCGAATACACGTTCTGCACATCGTCCAGGTCTTCGAGCATATCCAGCAGCTTCAACACCTTCTGCGCACCGTCCAGGTCCAATTCGGCGCTGGTGGTCGGCAGCATCACAATTTCCGCATCCGTGCCCTTGAAACCTGCGGCCTCCAGGGCGTTGCGCACCGCGTAGAAGCTGGCGAACGAGGTAAACACGTCGATGGAGCCATCTTCGTTGGTGACCACGTCGTCGGCATCCGCCTCCATCGCGGCTTCCATTAACGCGTCTTCATCCGTGCCCGGCGCAAAGGTAATCTGGCCCTTGCGCTCGAACAGGTAGGCCACCGAACCGTCGGTCCCCAGGTTGCCGCCGCACTTGCTGAACGCATGGCGAACCGCTGCTGCGGTACGGTTGCGGTTATCGGTCATGCATTCGACCATCACCGCAACGCCACCTGGGCCGTAGCCTTCATAGGTCAACTCGACCATGTCGTCGGTGTCGGCGGCGCCGGCACCACGGGCCACGGCGCGGTCGATGATGTCACGGCTCATGTTGGCGCCGAGCGCCTTGTCCAGCGCCAGGCGCAGACGCGGGTTGGAGCCAGGGTCGCCGCCACCCTGACGGGCGGCGACGGTCAGCTCGCGGATCCACTTGGTGAAGATCTTGCCTTTCTTGGCATCCTGACGCTCTTTGCGGTGCTTGATGTTCGCCCACTTGGAATGGCCAGCCATAACACAACTCCGAAATTCTGTAGAAACCGTATCAATCCCGCTGGGCGGGATTTCCCTCTTTTAAACGCAAAGACGCATCCGAAGATGCGCCTTTTTGACTGCGTACTGCCTTATCGCGCTTTCACGCCGCAGCCTTACTCAGCCTTCGGCGTCTCGCGCAGGCGAATGTGCAATTCGCGCAGTGCCTTGGCATCCACCACACCCGGTGCCTGGGTCATGACGTCCGCGGCGCTCTGGGTTTTCGGGAACGCAATCACTTCACGGATCGACTGGGCGCCGGTCATCAGCATCACCAGACGGTCCAGGCCGAAGGCCAGGCCACCGTGCGGCGGCGCACCGTATTTGAGCGCGTCGAGCAGGAAGCCGAACTTCTCTTCCTGTTCCGCTTCGTTGATGCCCAGCAGGCGGAACACCGCTTGCTGCATCTCTTTGCGGTGAATACGGATCGAACCGCCACCCAACTCAGTGCCGTTGAGCACCATGTCGTAGGCACGGGAAAGCGCGCCGGCCGGGTTGGCTTCCAGCTCGGCTGGAGAGCACTTCGGCGCGGTGAACGGGTGGTGCAAGGCGCTGAAGCTGCCGTCGTCGTTCTCTTCGAACATCGGGAAGTCGACAACCCACATCGGCGCCCATTCGCAGGTCAGCAGGCTCAGGTCGTGACCGAGCTTGATGCGCAGCGCGCCCAGGGCTTCGCTGACGATCTTGGCTTTGTCGGCACCGAAGAACACGATGTCGCCATCAACCGCACCGACGCGAT
Source organism: Pseudomonas sp. (assembly GCF_030147005.1). GTDB lineage: Bacteria > Pseudomonadota > Gammaproteobacteria > Pseudomonadales > Pseudomonadaceae > Aquipseudomonas. The sequence continues at coordinate 63,251 of NZ_JASLAW010000199.1, read as the reverse complement.
CGAGGATCGTGTTCAGGTTGGCTTCCGGGATGTTTTTCACGATCGGCGATTGCAGGCCGTCAACACCGTTGGCGCGCTCGTTGACCTTGATGTAGGCCAGGCCTTTGGCACCGTAGATGCCGACGAACTTGGTGTAATCGTCGATCTGCTTGCGCGGCATGCTCGCGCCGCCAGGCACACGCAGAGCAGCGATGCGGCATTTGGGGTCGTTGGCCGGGCCGCTGAACACCTTGAAGTCGACGTCTTTGAGTTGGTCTGCCACGTCGACCAGTTCCAACGGGTTGCGCAGGTCCGGCTTGTCGGAACCGTAGCGACGCATGGCCTCTTCGAAGGTCATGTGCGGGAATTCGCCGAACTCCAGGTCCAGCACTTCCTTGAACAGGTTGCGGATCATTTGTTCGGTGAGGCCCATGATCTCTTTTTCATCGAGGAAGCTGGTCTCGATGTCGATCTGGGTGAATTCAGGCTGGCGATCAGCACGCAGGTCTTCGTCACGGAAACACTTGGCGATCTGGTAGTAACGGTCGAAGCCGGCCACCATCAGCAGTTGCTTGAACAATTGCGGCGATTGCGGCAGCGCGAAGAACGAACCGGGGTGGGTACGGCTCGGTACCAGGTAGTCGCGCGCGCCTTCCGGAGTGGCCCGGGTGAGGATCGGCGTTTCGACGTCGAGGAAGCCGTTCTCGTCGAGGAAGCGGCGGATGCTGGTGGTCATGCGTGAACGCAGACGCAGCTTCTCGGCCATTTCCGGGCGACGCAGGTCCAGGAAGCGATAGCGCAGGCGGGTTTCCTCGCCAACGTCGGAATATTCGTTGAGTGGGAACGGCGGGGTTTCCGACTCGTTCAGCACTTCCAGCTCGTAGCCCAGCACTTCAATACCGCCGGAGGCCATGTTCTTGTTCACGGCACCGGCCGGACGCAGGCGCACCTTGCCGGTGATCTTCACGACGTATTCGCTGCGCACGCGGTCGGCGGCGGCGAAGCTCTCGGCACGGTCCGGATCGAACACCACCTGGGCCAGGCCGTCACGATCACGGATATCGAGGAAGATCACCCCGCCGTGGTCGCGGCGACGGTGAACCCATCCGCAAAGGGTGATTTCCTGACCTTCCAGGGCCTCGTTCAGTTGGCCGCAATAGTGGCTGCGCATCATGGTAGTGTTTTCACTTCTCGTAATTCGAAATTCGGTGGCAGGCCTGCCTCGTCACCGTACATTAAAGCAGGGGACGGATAATGCGGGAGCCTGCGCGTAGAGTTCAACTCAGTCTGCTTTGTCGCCGCCCGCCAGATTCTTCTTGGCGCCGGTCTTGAAATCGGTCTCGTACCAGCCGCTGCCGCTCAGGCGGAAGCCCGGCATGGACAACATTTTTTTCAACTCAGGTGCCTGGCAGGCAGGGCAATCGACCAACGGCGCGGCGCTGATCTTCTGAATGGCTTCCAACTGATGACCACAGGAAGCGCATTGATAGTCGTACATGGGCATGGAGATGTCTCGGCGATCAGATCGTTACTGCGCCACGCCCTGCCGTTTTGCATAAAGCCCGGCATGCGCAGCAAAGCGCGGGATTATATCTGGTAAATCGAGGCAGCGCAGCCGGCTTTCTGCCCAAGGCCCGGCCCGCCAGAAGGAAGAGCCGGGCCTTGGAGCCCTCCTATCACATTGGCCCACACGCGCCGAGGCGACCTTTCAACAGGTGAACGACGCACACCACGCGCACCAGCCCGCTGAAGTTCTTCACACCGCCATAACGCAAATGCACTTCCCGGTCGACGTAGGACAACAGCGCACTGACCGAGCAGGTATTGATCCTGGCTATTTCCGTCAGGATATTCCAGTAGATCTGTTCAAGCCGCAGGCACGTGGAAAACCCGTTGAGCCGCACCGACCGCGATAATGGTTTGGCGAGCCCCATGTCGAACCCTTTCGCAAAGGGGTCGACCTTTATCTTGTGAAAACCAGAGGTTTCCACGCCCTTACCCAATCCACATGACATACACGTGACACTCCCTTGCCAAACAGCAGTCCATGGGTTTCTCCCATTGGACGGTAAGCCTATAAAACAGCAGGAAGCGACGAGCAGCCAGAAGACGGGGGAGTTGGGCGTCGTAGGACAACGCCAGCAAACACAGGGAAACAAGTGAGCGGCGCCATGGAGACGCCACCCGAGTTCGACGGTTACTGGTTTTCGAGCAGCGAGCGCAGCATCCACGCGGTTTTTTCGTGCACTTGCATACGCTGGGTCAACAGGTCTGCCGTCGGCTCATCGCTGACCTTGTCGAGCAGCGGGAAAATGCCCCGCGCGGTGCGGGTTACGGCCTCCTGACCAGCTACCAATTGCTTGATCATCTCTTCAGCGCTCGGCACACCCTCTTCTTCCTTGATCGAAGACAGACGGGCGTAGATCGAGTAGGCACCCGGTGCCGGAAAGCCCAGGGCACGGATACGCTCGGCAATGGAATCCACCGCCAGCGCCAGCTCGTTGTACTGCTCTTCGAACATCAAGTGCAGCGTACGAAACATGGGGCCCGTGACGTTCCAATGGAAGTTGTGGGTCTTCAGGTACAGTACATAGGTATCGGACAGCAGCCGTGAAAGCCCGTCGACGATGGATTTACGGTCTTCTTCACTGATACCAATATCGATTGCCATGTTTTTTCCCCTTCAATTAATGAGCATTCATTGATCAGGTGCAGGACCACTCTAGCAAGAGTGCAGGCCGCGTGCAGCCCGGCACAGCCAAGCGACGTGCGGCAAATCGCCCCGCACCGCTTGCGAGGCAGCGGCCGGCGAGCCGGTTGCCGAGTAGGAAAAAACGCTCGGAAGGCCGCTGAAATTACCTGCACCCGTCTAGGACAAGCCTCCGACGCGAAAATGCCGCCAAGATTGCAATACCCTGAAATGCTTGATTTGAGTAGGCACAGCCTTTGCTGTTAAATAGGCGGCGTGTGGCTGCCGTTCATTTCTGCGGCACGTCACATAGGCTGATACCCGCGCACGTGCTCAACGCCTCCCATTGTTCAGAAGCGAACCGTGCCAGTCAGCTCTTCCTTGTGATCCGTCTTAACGTGAGTTAATCAAAATGTTGAAAATCGTCCACCTGCTAACGGGCGTTGCAGCTTTGCTGCTGTCCTTTATCCCGAGCCTGCAGCCTGAAAGCCTGCCCTACCTGCAACAATACGACGCTCTATACCTGGCCTTGTTCGGCCTTCTCAACCTGACACTTGCACCGGTAATCCCTTACTGGAACAAAGGCACGCGTCATCAACTGCAAAACCTGGTCAGCGCGCTGCTGGTGCTGACCGTAGTCGTTCAAACCCTTACCCTGCTGGCGCCCATGCCTGAAGTCGGTGGCCACCCGGCCATCCTGCTCAGCCTGGTGATTGCTATGGTTGCCATCGTTCTTCACTTGGCCATCAGCTTCTACCGCTCATCCCCTGCGGCCGCGTCGCAAAACTATGACATGACCAACCGGGATACCGGGACCGTCAAGTGGTTCAACACCTCCAAAGGCTTCGGCTTTATTTCGCGCGATTCGGGCGACGATATCTTCGTCCACTTCCGCGCTATCCGTGGTGAAGGCCACCGCGTACTGGTCGAAGGCCAGCGCGTGGAGTTCTCGGTGATGAACCGCGACAAAGGCCTGCAAGCTGAAGATGTAATCGCTGCTCTGCCGCGTCGCTGATTCCAGCCTGCGCTGCAAAAAAAAACCGCGATCCGGTGTTGGCTGGATCGCGGTTTTTTATTGCGCATTCATTCAATAGTGCGGCGGCGGTGCTTCTTCTTCCGAGGTTTCGAACTGGCCGCCCATCTCTTCCTGACGCTTGAGCAACGCGATCATCTGCAATTGCAGGCGCTCCACCGCTTGCTGCTGAGCGATCAGAATGTCATTGAGGGTTTCGATGGTGTCGTCCTGGAAAGCCAGACGGCTTTCCAGATCGGTGACGCGATCTTGCAGGTCCACGGTTCAGTCCTGAGTAAAAATGAAATCGGCAGGCAGTAATTCACGCAATCGGGCGCGGATCGCCGCCACCTGCTCTGCACTGTAAGGACGGGCCGCATGCTTGCCCCACACCGGCGCCGGCCAGGCCGCGTCGTCGCGCTTGCGCACGATGACGTGCACGTGCAGTTGGCTGACGACGTTGCCCAGCGCGCCGATGTTCATCTTATCGGCGCTCAGGCCTTCGTTCAGCAACTGTGCGAGGCGCGTCGTTTCCTGCCACAACGTCTGTTGCTCGGCGACATCCAGCTGAAACACTTCGCTGATACCGTTAATACGCGGCACCAGAATGAACCAGGGGTAATTCGAATCATTGGACAGCAGCAGGCGACAGAGCGGGAAGTCCCCAATGGCCAATGTGTCTTGTTGCAGGCGTTGATCTAAAGCGAACACGTGGGCACTCCGTTCGACAGGGCAATTACAGGCGCCCAGCATAACGCCGAATGCTCAAGGCTTCACGGCGAATGCGCAAGCGCCCGGAGCCAAACGGGTCGCCTCTACGCACCCTTTCGAGGCAGTCGGCTCGGTGAACCACGCTAACTCGGGCTTTGACGGGATGCACCAAAATGACCCACCTATGCTTCAAAGGGAGCCGGCCGTTACCCACCGGGCAGGGTCAATCGGTAACGTTTTGCCCGGTTGCCGGTTTTGTGAACCGCCGCACGGAGGTAACACCTCAACGTCAAACCGGAACCAAACGACCTAAAACCCCCGTGCTTATGCGGTTTTTACATTGCCGTAACGTTTTTCACGAAAAAATGACATTCGATTAGCGCTTTGTGCACGCTTGTTGCATTCACCTCAATATCGTCGGCAACGACACCTGGTTGGAAGCCAGGGTTTCGCGATAGGAAACAGTAGCGTTTCAATGTGTATCAGGGATGGATTCAAACTTTTAAACAGTCTGAAAAGAGCATTGAAGTTGTCAGCCCGTTTACCGACTGGCTGTGATTTGCGACACGGAGCTTGCAATTTACGACAGCCTCGTAAAGAAGCTGAAAGGATAGTTGGGTAAGTATCGTCAATAGAGTCAGCGTGAGATAACTTTGCGCCGACACAATAAAGAAAGAGCCGCCCAGATAAAAATACAGGTGGGACGGCAGTACTCTTCTAAAACCAAAGGAGCAAATCACGATGCGCGTGATGAAGTGGAGCATGATCGCCCTGGCTGTTTCGGCAGCAGGCACCTCGCAGTTCGCAACGGCGTCCGCCCAAAGCGATTCCAAAGGCTTTGTTGAAGACAGCACTTTCAGCATCAACACCCGGGCTCTGTACTTCAGCCGCGACTTCCGTAACAACCCGTCGGGCCCAGGCTCCAAGAGCCGTGCCGAAGAAACCGGCCTGGGCTTCAATGCCTTGTACGAATCGGGCTTCACCCAAGGCACCATTGGTGTCGGTGTTGACGTGATCGGCCTGATGGGCCTCAAGCTCGACAGCGGCAAGGGTCGCGCGGGTACCGGTCTGTTCCCTACCGGCTCCGACGGTCGTTCGCAGGATGAGTACTCCAAAGGCGGCGGCGCGGTTAAATTCCGTATCTCCAACACCGTCCTGAAAGTCGGTGACCAATACACCACCGCCCCTGTGTTTGCTTCCGACGACAGCCGCCTGCTGCCGGAACTGCCACAAGGTATATCGATCACCAGCAACGAAATCAAAGGCCTGAAGCTTGAAGGCGGTCACTTCACTTCAAGCGTCGCGCAGAGCCAGACCTACCACGACAGCCTGGGCCTGACGAAGACCGACTTTGTCGGCGGCGTCTATGCCTTCACACCGGAAGTCACCGGCAGCCTGTACTACGCGAAGACCGAAGATTACTTCCGCAAGTACTACAGCAACCTGAACTGGACCCACGCACTGAGCGATGATCAGTCGTTCGCGCTGGACTTCAACATCTACGACACCAAAAGCGACGGCGCCGGCCTGCAGCGCGCAGAGAAAGATGGCGTAACCAAGCTCGACAACCGCGCATTCAGCTTGCAGGGCGCGTACACCATCGGCGCTCACACCTTCACCCTGGCCGCCCAGAAGGTGACCGGTGACGGCGACTACGGCTACGGCGTAGATGGCGGCGGCACAGTGTTCCTGGCCAACTCCGTCGCCCGTTCCGACTTCAACGCCGAAGGCGAGAAGTCGTATCAGGCGCGTTACGACATCAACATGGCAACCTTCGGCATTCCTGGCCTGAGCTTCATGACGCGTTACGTAACCGGTAGCGGCGCCAACACGGCCACCACCAGCAACGGTAAAGAGTGGGAACGCGACATCGAAGCCAAGTACGTGATTCAGAGCGGCCCGGCTAAAAACCTCAGCCTGCGTCTGCGTCAAGCGACCTATCGTTCCGGGGATGGCGTTTACTACGGTTCGCCTTCGATCGACGAACTGCGTCTGATCGCGAACTACCCGCTGAACATCCTGTAATTGCGCAAGCCGTTACAACGATGACTTAAGGTTTCGACCTTGAATAAAAAGCCGCTCCCCTGTTTACAAGGGAGCGGCTTTTTTATTGCAGTTATATTTCACCGGTAAAGTAACTAGCAAGCTAAGTAACTATATTCACGCATGATATATAACCGTCGCGTTCAACCTGACCTTTCGGCCAACTTAAACGCGACACTGCTTTATCACTTCGTCGGGGCTTCCTGCATCACGCGAATAACGCGCTGCGGGAACGGAATATCAATGCCCGCCGCTTTCAAACGGTCGCGCGCCAGTTCATTAAGCATAAACACAACATCCCAATAATCCGGCGTATTGGTCCAGCAACGCAGGGAAACGGTGATAGAGCTATCACCCAGGGTCGATACCACTGCGACGGGCGCCGGATCGGCCAGCACGCGCGGGTCTTTGGCCAGTTCCAGCAACACTTCACGGGCTTTCTGCAGGTCCGCCTCGTAGTCCACGCCCACATCAAACACTACCTTGCGGGTCGGCTGGCGGTTGGTGTTGGTGATGATGCCGTTGGACAGGATGCCGTTGGGTACGATCACCGTCTTGTTGTCGCCGGTTCGCAGCACTGTGTGGAAAATCTGGATACTGTCGACGGTACCCGAGGTGCCCTGGGCTTCAATCCAGTCACCGATGCGGAACGGACGGAACAACAGAATCAGCACGCCGCCGGCGAAGTTGGCCAGGCTGCCTTGCAAGGCCAGGCCGATAGCCAGGGTCGCGGCACCGATAGCGGCGACGAACGAGGTGGTCGCCACACCGATCATTGAGGCCACGCTGACAATCAGCATGACTTTGAGCGCTATGTTCGCAAGGCTGGTGATGAAGTGTTGCAGCGCCAGGTCGGCGTTGCGCAGGGCCAGTAAGCGCCCTACTCGGTGGGTAAAGACGTTGATCAGCCACCAGCCGATGGCCAGGGTGATAACGGCCAGCAGTACCCGGCTGCCGTATTCCATGATCATCGGGATCCAGGACTGGGAGGTCTTGATCAAGTGATCCACTTCTGCGTTTAAATCCATGTAGCTTCTCCTGTCTTCGCGGATATGCGGCTTGATTGACTGCCTGAAAACGCAATTGAGCCCCGTAGGGCTCAATTGTAGGCGCCGATTCTGGGCCGTGGGACGTCAAAAACGTCCTCGGGTTCCCCAAACTGCCATCAGTCGCGGAAGTTATTGAACTGCAGCGGCATGTCGAAAGTCTTGGCGCGCAGGGCCGCGATGGCCTCTTGCAGGTCGTCGCGCTTCTTGCCGGTAACGCGAACCTGTTCGCCCTGGATGGCGGCCTGGACCTTCAATTTGGCATCCTTGATATGCGCGACGATCTTCTTCGCCAGTTCCTTGTCGATGCCTTCCTTGAGCACGGCTTCCTGCTTCATCAGCTTGCCGGAAGCGTAGGCGTCCTTGACTTCAAGGCACTGCACGTCGATCTTGCGCTTGACCAGGGCCAGCTTGAGGATTTCGATCATTGCTTCGAGCTGGAAATCGGCCTCAGCGGTCAGGTTGACGGTCAGTTCCTTTTCCTTGAATTCGAAGCTGCCCTTGCCTTTCAAGTCATAGCGACGGTCCAGTTCCTTGACGGCGTTCTCGACGGCGTTGGTGACTTCGTGTTTGTCCAGTTCAGATACCACGTCGAACGAAGGCATGTGATTTCTCCAATATAAGGGGCGGGCTCAGTGGAGATGGAGCGCGCCCGAGCTAAAATGCCGGGGCATTATAGCGGTTCTTTCACCGCGTTCACCGCTGGCGACCCTACGGAGCACACACTGATGTCGACCACCTGGCATATTCTCGGCGCCGGTAGCCTGGGCACCCTCTGGGCCACGCGGCTGGCGCGCGCAGGCGTGCCGGTGCGGCTGATCCTGCGTGATCAAGCGCGCCTGGCCAGCTACGCGTCGGGCCAGGGGCTGACCCTGGTTGAACAAGGCATTGCGCACACCTACCGGGTCATCGGCGAAATACCCGACAGCCCGGAACCGATTCATCGCCTGCTGGTGGCGTGCAAAGCCTACGATGCCCAACATGCTGTCGCACAGGTGCAACATCGCCTGGCGCCGGACGCGGAGCTGATCCTGCTGCAAAACGGCCTCGGCAGCCAGGACGCGGTGGCGGCCCAGTTGCCACAGGCGCGTTGCATTTTTGCCTCCAGTACCGAAGGCGCGTTTCGCGACGGCGAATGGCGCGTGGTATTTGCCGGCCATGGCTACACCTGGCTGGGGGATGCGGCGCGCCCTACCGCGCCGCTGTGGCTGGATGATTTGCAGGCGGCCGCCATTCCGCATGAATGGAGTACCGATATCCTCACCCGCCTGTGGCGCAAGCTGGCGCTCAATTGCGCGATCAATCCCCTGACCGTGCTCTACCAATGCCGCAACGGCGGTCTGCAGGCCCATCAATGTGAAGTCGCAACCTTGTGCGCTGAGTTGACCCAATTGCTGGAGTGCTGCGGCCAGCCCGCGGCTGCGCAGGATTTGCACAGTGAAGTGCAACGGGTGATCCAGGCCACCGCGGCCAACTACTCTTCCATGTACCAGGACGTGGCCAACGCACGGCGTACCGAAATCAGCTACCTGCTGGGCTACGCCTGCCGGGCCGCCGCCCGCCATCAACAAGTGCTGCCGCATCTGCAGCAGCTGCAAGTGCGCTTGGTGGAGTACTTGGTTGCACGCCGATTGCCCAGCGACTGAGGCACGCGCTACCCTGCCCTTATGTCTATCGCCTGCGAAAAACCTGATGCCACTGCGCCAGCGTCTTGAAAACTTACCGGTAGGGCAGAAACTGCTGGCCGCCCTGCTGGTGCTGCTGACCACCGTGTTGCTGGTGGCCAACCTGACTTTTATCAGCGCCGCCTACTGGATCTCCCAGGAAAGCATGGCGCCCCAGGCGTTGCAGGCCATCGGTCGGCTGGTGTCCAACCCGGCACTTGCCGCCGAAGCGCTTCAATCTCCCGCCCAGGCCAACGCGCTGCTCAATGAGCTGACCAGCTATTCACCGTTGCGCGCCGCCGCCCTGTACGACGGCGAAGGCAATCGCCTGGCGCAAATGCAACACGGAGACCGCCTGCACCTGCCCGACAACTACCGGCATATCGAGGCCTGGCGTCTCACTGAATTTCGCAGCAACCAGGTCATCACCCTGCCCCGCGCCGGCCAACCTTCAGGGCATTTGCTGCTGGTGGCCAGCAGTGAGCTACCGGTAGCGTTCTACACCGGCACCCTGACCGCGAGCCTGGGCATCCTGATTTTCAGCGTGTTGCTGTGGCTGGTCATTGCGCGGCAGATCAAACGCCTGATCACGCGGCCCATTTATGAACTTGAAGAACTCTCGCGCCAGGTGACTCGCGAAGAGAACTACGCCCTGCGCGCGGGCCCCGGCAACCATGATGAAATCGGCAGCCTGGCGGAAGCGTTCAACACCATGCTGTCGCGCATCGAGGCCCGGGAGCAGCAGCTCAAACGCGCACGGGATGACTCCCAGGCCGCCTACGACCAGGCCCAGGGCTTGGCCGAAGAAACCCGCCATACCAACCGCAAGCTGGAACTGGAAGTGCAGGTGCGCAGCAAGATCGAGAAAAAGCTCACCGGCTTTCAGAATTACCTGAACAGCATTATCGACTCGATGCCTTCGGCGCTGATCGCCCTGGACGAACAGCTCTACGTCACCCAGTGGAACCAGGAAGCCACTGCGCTTTCCGGCACGCGTCTGGATGAAGCCCTCAACCAGCCGATTTTCCTTGCGTTCCAACCGCTCAAACCGTACTTGCCGCAAATCAAGGCCACCGTGGAACAGCACACGGTGGAGCGGATCGAGCGGGTGACCTGGGTCAAGGATGACGAGCCAAAGCATTACGCCCTGACGTTCTACCCGTTGATGGGCGGCGCCGGGCGCGGTGTGGTAATCCGCATCGACGACATCACCCAGCGCCTGTCCCTTGAAGAGATGATGGTGCAATCGGAAAAAATGCTCTCGGTCGGCGGCCTGGCTGCCGGCATGGCCCATGAAATCAACAACCCGCTGGGCGCGATCCTGCACAACGTGCAGAACATCCGGCGGCGCCTGTCACCCGACCTGCCCAAGAACCTGGAGCACGCCGAACAGGCGGGTATCGAACTGGACTTGGTCAATCGTTACCTGCAAGGCCGCGAAGTCCCGCAGTTGCTGGACGGGATTCAACAGGCCGGGGCGCGCGCAGCGAAAATCGTCACGCATATGCTCAGTTTCAGCCGGCGCAGCAACCGGCAAATGGCCCCCTGTGACTTGCCGGCCTTGATCGACCAAGCGGTGGAGATCGCCGGTAATGATTTCGACCTCGCCATCGGTTTTGACTTCAAGGGCCAGGCGATCACCCGCCAGTTCGATCCGCAACTGGGCCCGGTGCCCGGCACAGCCAACGAATTGGAGCAGGTGTTGCTCAACCTGCTGAAAAACGCCGCCCAAGCAATTCACCTGCGTGAAGACGACAGCGAACCGGGGCGAATCATCCTTCGCACCCGTCTCAACCCGCCCTGGGCCGAGATCCAGGTGGAAGACAATGGCATCGGCATGAGCGAAAACGTGCGCAAACGCACCTTCGAGCCGTTCTTCACCACCAAGGAAATAGGCCAGGGCACCGGGCTTGGGCTGTCGGTGTCGTATTTCATCATCACCAATAACCATAAGGGCCAGATGGAAGTGCACTCAACCCTGGGCCAAGGTACGTGTTTCACCTTGCGCCTGCCGTTGGCCGGCAGCCAATTGTCCCCCGCAGAACTCACCCAACTGGAGCAATGACCATGGGCTTTCGCCTGTCGAAGATCTACACGCGCACCGGCGACCAGGGCGAAACCGGCCTCGGCGACGGCCGGCGCGTGCCCAAGGACCATCCACGGGTGGAAGCCATCGGCGAGGTGGATACGCTGAACAGCCAGTTGGGGCTGCTGCTGGCCAACCTTGAAGAACAGAGCGGCAAGCATCCCCAATTGAACGATGTCATCGAGGTGCTCACGCCTTGCCAGCATCGATTGTTCGATCTGGGCGGTGAGCTGGCCATGCCGGTGTACAAAGCGTTGAATGCAGCGGAAGTGGATCGGCTGGAAGCGGCGATTGACCGTTGGAACGAAGAAGTCGGGCCACTGGAGAATTTCATCCTGCCCGGCGGCTCAGCGTTGATCGCCCAGGCGCATGTGTGCCGCAGCCTGGCGCGCAGTGCCGAACGCCGCTGTCAGCATTTGAATGCGGTCGAGCCCTTGGAGGGGGTGGGGTTGGCGTATATCAATCGATTGTCGGATTTGCTGTTTGTAGCGGCCAGGGTGATTGCCAGGCGCCAAGGGATTGCCGAGGTTTTGTGGCAGGCGGCGGCCAAGCCACACTGAATACTGTGGTGTTTGATCGGGCCCTTTCGCGAGCAATCCCGCTCCTACATTTGGGCCACATTCCATGTTGGAACGCGGTCGAATGTGGGAGCGGGCTTGCTCGCGAAGAGGCCATTCAGGACACCCTCAAACCTCAGGCCAGAACGCTCTGATACCCGCCACGCCCTGAGCCCCAGCCTCCCAGGCCTTCTCTCGCTCTGCCGGCCCGACCCCACCCAGCAGAAACACCGGCTTGCTGAACCCACGGATCAGCTCAGCCGCCTGTTCCCAACCCAACGGCTGAGCATCGGGATGGGTCTGAGTCGGCTGAACCGGAGACAGCGTGACAAAATCCACGTCCATCATTTCCGCCAGCGCCAGCTCTTCAGCAGTGTGGCAAGAAGCCGCCAGCCACCGATCCTTCGGCAGTGGTCGCCCCTTGCTCGCGTATTTACGCAACTGCGCCGAGGTCATATGCCAGCCCGCGGCGGGGAAATCCCCCAGCCATTCGAACGGCCCCTTGATCATCAGTTGCGCCTTGCCGGCACACAAGCCAACCGCGTCCACCGCCAGGTCCCGATATTTCGGGTCATAGCCGTTGGGCGCGCGCAGCTGAACCAGCTTGATGCCACCGGCGATTGCCTTCTGGATGCCGCGCAACAGCGTCGGGGTTTCCAGCTCGCCAGGGGTGATCAGGTACTCGGCGGGCAGGCGCGCGGCGGCGACGATCGGCGCATTCGCCGCGGGGAACGCATAGTTCACCAGGTCCCGTGGCGTCACCCATTCCAGCGGCTGCCCTTCAACACCATGGGGCTCGCCGGTAAAGGCCGAGATTTCCCAGACATCCAGCAACACCTGCTTGTCCGGATAGTCATGCTGCACCTGGATCAACGGCCGCGCCGTGGTGACCTGGATGCCCAGCTCTTCCTGCAATTCGCGGGACAAGGCCGTAGCGACTGACTCGCCAGCCTCCACCTTGCCGCCGGGAAATTCCCAGAGGCCACCTTGATGCTGAGTATCGGCGCGGCGTGCCAGCAGGATTCTGCCATCGACACCGCGAATCACCGCTGCTGCTACATGCACTCGTTTCACCGCCACTGCTTCCTCTCGTTATAGCCCTTACAGAAGTGAGCTTGCTCGCGAAGAACGTCAACGATAACGCGTACATCCTGGATAAACGCGGTGGCGTTGAGTTTTTCGCGAGCAAGCTCGCGCCTACATTCAGGTGCGATATTCCGCGTTGATTTTCACGTATTCGTGGGACAGGTCAGTGGTCCAGATGGTTTCGCTGCACTCGCCGCGACCCAACTCGATACGGATGGTGATTTCTTCCTGCTGCATCACCGCCGAGCCCTGGGCTTCGGTGTAGGTTTCAGCGCGAGCGCCACGGCTGGCAATACACACGTCGCCGAGGAAGACGTCGATCTTGCTCACATCCAGCTCAGGCACGCCGGCACGGCCAACGGCTGCGAGGATACGGCCCCAGTTCGGGTCGGAAGCAAATAATGCGGTCTTGATCAGCGGCGAATGCGCCACGGTGTAACCCACATCCAGGCATTCCTGGTGGTTGCCGCCGCCGTTGACTTCAACGGTGACGAACTTGGTCGCGCCCTCGCCGTCGCGCACGATGGCCTGGGCCACGTCCATGCACACGTCGAATACCGCCTGCTTCAATGCTGCAAACAGAGGGCCTTCAGTAGACGTGATTTCCGGCAGGTTGGCCTGGCCGGTGGCGATCAGCATGCAGCAGTCGTTGGTGGAGGTGTCACCGTCGATGGTGATGCGGTTGAACGACTTGTTGGCGCCGTCCAGCATCAGGCGCTGCAATACGTCACGGGAGACTTTGGCATCGGTGGCGATGTAGCCGAGCATGGTGGCCATGTTCGGGCGGATCATGCCCGCGCCCTTGCTGATACCGGTGACGGTGACGGTCACGCCGTCGTGCACGAACTGACGGCTCGCACCTTTGGGCAAGGTGTCGGTGGTCATGATACCGGTGGCCGCCGCCGCCCAGTTATCCACAGACAGGTCATCCAGCGCAGCTTGCAAAGCGCCTTCGATTTTCTCCACCGGCAGCGGCTCACCGATCACGCCAGTGGAATATGGCAGCACTTGGCTGGCGTCTACGCCGGTCAACTGCGCCAGCTTGGCGCACGTGCGCTCGGCAGCGACAAGCCCAGGCTCGCCGGTACCGGCGTTGGCATTGCCGGTGTTGGTCAGCAGGTAACGAATCGACCCGGCCACACGCTGCTTGGCCAGGATCACCGGCGCAGCGCAAAAAGCGTTGAGGGTGAACACACCGGCGACAGTCGAGCCCTCGGCACAGCGCATCACCACCACATCCTTGCGCCCCGGACGCTTGATGCCGGCCGAAGCGATACCGAGTTCAAAACCGGCGACCGGGTGCAATGTGGGCAAAGGACCAAGACCAACAGCCATGTATGCGCTCCTTGAAAATAGAGGATGTGTGTGCCGTCGCTATCGACGGGGGAGTTAATGGCAAAACGCCGCGACGGCTGATGCCGGTCGCGGCGCGGGGTGTTGCAGCGTCAGGCGAAAATCTTATTCGATCTGGCCGTGGCAGTGTTTGAATTTCTTACCCGAACCGCACCAGCACAGCTCGTTGCGGCCCAGCTTCTGGTCGTTGCGCACCGGGGTTTGAGCCAGGGCCACATCGACCTCTTCGCCCAACACCTCAGGCGCGTCCAGGCCCGGCGCTTCGTCGTGCTGGAACTGCATGCGCGCAGCCAGCGCTTCGGCTTCCTGGCGCAGGCGTGCTTCTTCCTCGATCGGGTCTTCGCGACGCACCTGAACGTGGGACAGCACGCGGATCGAATCGCGCTTGATCGAATCCAGCAGCTCGGAGAACAACGTGAACGACTCGCGCTTGTACTCCTGCTTCGGGTTCTTCTGGGCGTAACCACGCAAGTGGATACCGTGGCGCAGGTGGTCCATGGTCGACAGGTGGTCTTTCCACAGGTCGTCCAACACGCGCAGAACGATTTGCTTCTCGAAAGTGCGCAGTGCTTCGGCACTCGCTTGCTCTTCTTTCTCGTTGTACGCGGCCAGCAATTCGGCCATCAGTTTTTCGCGTAGGGTTTCTTCGTACAGGTGATCGTCTTCGTCGAGCCACTGCTGAACCGGCAGGTCGACCCCGAAGTCGCTCTTCAACGCGGCTTCCAGACCGGCAACATCCCACTGCTCAGGCAGCGACTGTGGCGGGATATGCGCGCTGACGGTGGCGTTGAGCACGTCCTGACGGAAGTCAGCGATGGTCTCGCCAATGTTGTCGGCGGCCAGCAACGTATTACGCATGTGATAGATCACTTTACGTTGTTCGTTGTTGACGTCATCGAACTCGAGCAGCTGTTTACGGATGTCGAAGTTGCGGCCTTCTACCTTGCGCTGGGCCTTCTCGATAGCGTTCGTCACCATGCGGTGCTCGATCGCTTCCCCGGACTGCATGCCCAGGGCCTTCATGAAGTTCTTCACCCGATCCGAGGCGAAGATACGCATCAGGCTGTCTTCCAGGGACAGGTAGAAACGGCTGGAACCGGCATCGCCCTGGCGACCGGCGCGGCCACGCAACTGGTTGTCGATACGGCGCGATTCGTGACGCTCGGACGCGATCACCTGCAAACCACCGGATTCCAGCACGGCCTGGTGGCGTTTCTGCCAGTCAGCCTTGATCTGGGCGATTTGCTCAGGGGTCGGGTTGTCGAGCGAGGCCACTTCCACTTCCCAGTTACCGCCCAACAGGATGTCGGTACCACGACCGGCCATGTTGGTGGCAATGGTCAGCGCGCCGGGGCGACCGGCCTGGGCGATGATTTCGGCTTCTTTTTCGTGGAACTTGGCGTTGAGAACCTTGTGCTCGATGCCTTCCTTGTTGAGCAGGTTGGACACATGCTCGGACGTCTCGATGGTCGCGGTACCCACCAGGATCGGACGGCCCTTGGTCATGCCGTCCTTGATGTCGTTGATGATCGCCGCGTACTTTTCTTCGGCGGTCAGGAACACCAGGTCGTTGTAGTCTTTACGCGCCAGTGGCTTGTTCGGCGGGATGACGACCACCGACAGACCATAGATCTGATGGAATTCGAACGCTTCGGTGTCGGCCGTACCGGTCATGCCGGACAGTTTGTTGTAAAGACGGAAGTAGTTCTGGAACGTGGTGGACGCCAACGTCTGGCTTTCGGCCTGGATGTTGAGCATTTCCTTGGCTTCGATGGCCTGGTGCAGGCCTTCGGACAAGCGACGACCGGGCATGGTGCGGCCGGTGTGTTCGTCGACCAGTACCACCTGACCTTCCTGGACGATGTATTCGACGTTGCGATGGAACAGCTTGTGGGCACGCAGGCCGGCATAGACGTGGGTCAGCAGGCCCAGGTTATGCGCCGAGTACAGGCTTTCGCCCTCGGCCAGCTCTCCGATCTGGGTCAGCATCTCTTCGACGAACTGGTGACCCGCTTCGTTGAGTTCGACCTGACGGGTCTTCTCGTCGATGGTGAAGTGACCTTCTTTGGTCACCACGCCTTCGACTTCCTCGATGTGCTGCTCCAGGCGCGGGATCAACTTGTTGATCTCGGTGTACAGGCGCGAGCTGTCCTCGGCCTGGCCGGAGATGATCAGCGGGGTACGGGCTTCGTCGATGAGGATGGAGTCGACTTCGTCGATCACGGCAAAGTTGAGTTCACGCTGGAATTTTTCTTCCATGCTGAACGCCATGTTGTCGCGCAGGTAGTCAAAACCGAATTCGTTGTTGGTGCCGTAGGTGATGTCGGCGGCGTAGGCGGCACGCTTCTCTTCCGGCGGCTGGAACGGCGTAACCACGCCGACGGTCAGGCCGAGGAATTCATACAGCGGGCGCATCCAGTTGGCGTCCCGGCGAGCCAGGTAGTCGTTCACCGTCACAACGTGCACGCCCTTGCCGGACAGTGCGTTGAGGTAAACGCCCAGGGTTGCCACCAGGGTCTTGCCTTCACCGGTACGCATTTCGGCAATCATGCCTTCATGCAAGGTCATGCCGCCGATCAACTGGACGTCGAAGTGGCGCATGCCCATGACGCGCTTACCGGCTTCACGGGCGACCGCAAAGGCTTCGGGGAGCAGCTTGTCGAGGGTTTCACCTTTGGCTATGCGGGCCTTGAACTCTTCGGTCTTGGCGCGCAATTGCTCATCGGACAGGGCAACCATCTGCTCTTCGAAGGCATTGACCAACTGCACCGTCTTGAGCATGCGTTTGACTTCGCGCTCATTCTTGCTTCCAAAAAGTTTCTTTAACAAAGGCGCAAACATATCGGCAGGTTCTTCCACACATAGGGATGGAGGGCGCACCGTGAGTGGCCCGAGCAGCCCTCACGGCCGCATGCGAACGCGCATTCTACCCGGAATCGTGGGTGAGGAAAGTGGCGTTGTTCCCGGATGCGGGCACGGCGCTGTGAGAGGGCTTGTTTAAAATAAGGGCTTTTGCTGGAACTTCAACCCATCGAGCGCAGAAGTTACTTATTGATTTCATGGGAAAAGCACTGCCGATGACGGCTTCGGGGCCCACGGACGCTTTCTGTTAAGATGCTCGCTCTGTTACTTAAGGTGTCTAAACATGGCATTTCGCCCTCTTCCAGCCCGCGCTCCCGGCGTGTTGCTCCGCGAAGCCAAGCCGCTGAAAGCCATCTTTGGCCATGCGCAGCGCCTGGGGCATTTGCAACGCCTGCTTGAAAGCCAGCTGCAACCGGCCGCGCGCGAACACTGTCATGTGGCGTCCTGGCGTGAAGGCAACCTGCTACTCATTGTCACGGACGGGCATTGGGCGACGCGTTTGCGTTACCAGCAAAAACGCTTGCAGCGCCAACTGATCGTGTTTGATGAGTTTGCCGGCTTGACCCGCATCCAGTTCAAGGTGCAGCCGGCCACCGTGCTGCGAAGCACGGCGGGACATACGATGGACCTGTCGGCAAATGCCGCCGAAACCCTCCAGGCAACGGCCGAAGGGATCAACGATCCGGGTTTGCGCGCGGCACTGGAGCGGCTGGCCGCCCATGCCAAGCCCAAACCTTGAGCCTACTTGCGCTTGCTGCCGCCCAGCAACGAGCCCAACAAGCCACGCACCAACTGCCGGCCCATCTGATTGGCGGCCTGCTGCATGGCTGATTTCAGCGCCTTGCCTGCCGTGGTTCCCAGGAACGCACCGGCCTTGTCGGTGAAGCTGGATTCTTCGGCCGCAGGCTTGTCCTCCTCGGTCGGCCCCAACGCCTTACGCGCCATCAGTACTTCGTAGGCTGATTCGCGATCAATCGGTTTGTCATAACGGCCCTGCAGCGGCGAACTGGCGACCAGCGCCGCACGTTCGGCCTCGGTGAGCGGCCCGATCCGCGACTGCGGTGGTGCGACCAACACGCGCTGGACGATCTCCGGCGTGCCCTTTTCCTGCAAGGTGCCCACCAGCGCCTCACCAGTGCCCAACTCGGTCAGCACCGCCAAGGCATCGAAGGCCGGGTTGGGCCGGAAACCGTCCGCCACCGCCCGCAGGGATTTCTGCTCTTTGGTGGTGAATGCCCGCAAGCCATGCTGAATACGCAGGCCCAGCTGTGCCAGTACTGTGTCAGGCAAGTCGCCCGGAGATTGGGTGACGAAGTACACGCCCACCCCTTTGGAGCGGATCAACCGCACCACCTGTTCCAAACGGTCCTGTAAAGCCTTGGGTGTATCGGCGAATAGCAAATGCGCCTCATCGAAAAACAGCGCCAACAGCGGTTTTTCGGCATCACCGCGCTCCGGCAACTGTTCGAACAGTTCCGCCAGCAACCACAACAGGAACGTCGCGTACACCTTCGGCGCGTCATGCACCAGGCGGCTGGCGTCCAGCAAATGGATACGGCCGCGCCCGTCGCTGGCGGGCTGCAAAATATCCTCGAGTTGCAGGGCCGGCTCGCCAAACAGGGCTTCGGCACCCTGCTGTTCGAGCACCGCGAGGCGGCGCAACAAGGCCTGACTGGAGCCGGTGGTCATCAACGCCGCATCGTCGCCCAACAGTTCGGGGTGATAACGCAGGTGGTTGAGCAACGCCTTGAGGTCTTTAAGGTCCAGCAGCAACAGGCCTTCTCGGTCGGCTACCTTGAATGTCGCGTACAGCGCCGACTGCTGGCTGTCGGTGAGTTCCAGCAGGCTGCCGAGCAGCAACGGCCCCATTTCGCTGATGGTGGTGCGCAACGGGTGACCGGACTGCCCGTGGATATCCCACAGCGTGACCGGATAAGCCTTTGGCGCGTAATTAAGGAAAGGCATCCCGGCGATGCGTTCGGCGACTTTGCCCTGGGGGTTGGCCGCGGCGCCCAGGCCGCAAAGGTCACCCTTGATGTCGGCGGCGAATACCGCCACGCCCGCATCACTGAAGGCTTCGGCCAGGCGCTGCAAGGTGACGGTCTTGCCGGTGCCCGTGGCGCCGGCAATCAACCCATGACGGTTGGCCAGACGCATGGGCTGGGCAATGGGCTGGCCGCCTGGGCCGGCACCGATAAGCAGTTGTGTGGAGTCAGGCATTTCGTCACCTATGGTTAATCTTTAGTGCAGCCGGGTCGATAAAGACAGTGTGAAACCCAAAAAGTCTAAAAACGGGGGGGAGATATTTCCTACAACTGCCTCTGAAGCTTGCAAGAAGTACCACACCTTTTTTGACGCTGCCATTTTTGCGCATCCCATAAAGACGCGCCTCGGATACCAAGACCTTAGCGGACCCTACAAGCCATGAATAAAAACCTGCGCTTCAGCCACAAAATTTTGCTTGCAGCCTCCCTTATCGTCATCGCCGCCTTTGCGTTGTTTACCCTCTATAACGACTACCTTCAGCGCAATGCGATTCGTGACGACCTTAATAGCTACCTGCATGAAATGGGCGACGTCACCGCCGGCAGCATTCAAACCTGGCTCACCGGGCGCATCGCCCTGGTAGAAAACGCTGCGCAGAATATCGCCCTCAACCCCGATCCGCCGGTCGTGGCCAGCCTGCTGGAACAGAAAGCGCTGACATCCTCGTTCATGGCCACCTACGTCGGCGACAGCCAGGGTACCTTCACCATCCGCCCCGAGACCAAGATGCCCGACGGTTTCGACCCACGTGTCCGCCCTTGGTACAAGGGCGCCCAGAACACCAACGGCTCGACCTTGACTGAGCCCTATATCGACGCGGCAACGGGGCAACTGATTATCTCCATCGCCACACCGAGCGCCAAGGCCGGCCAGAGCATCGGTGTGGTGGGCGGTGACCTGAGCCTGCAAACCCTGGTGGACAACATTGGCGCACTGGACTTGGGCGGCATGGGTTACGCATTTCTGGTCAGCGCCGACGGCAAAGTGCTGGTGCACCCGGACAAGGCCCTGGTGATGAAGACCCTGGCGGACGTGTACCCCAAAGACACGCCGAAGATCAGCGCTGATTTCAGCGAAGTGCAGGCCAACGGCAAGACCAATATCGTAACGTTCACCCCGATCAAGGGCCTGCCTTCGGTGAACTGGTACCTGGGTATCTCGGTGGATAAAGCCAAGTCGTTCGCCATGCTCAGTGAATTCCGTACATCAGCGGTCATCGCCACGATCATCGCGGTGGTGATCATCATCGCGTTGCTGGGCATGTTGATCCGCGTGTTGCTGCAACCGTTGCACCTGATGACCCGTGCCATGCAGGACATTGCCGATGGCGAAGGCGACCTGACTCGCCGCCTGACCATCCACAACAATGACGAGTTCGGCACCCTGGGCAATGCGTTCAACCGTTTCGTCGAGCGCATTCACACCTCGATCCGCGAAGTATCGTCGGCCACCGAGCAGGTCAACGAAGTGGCATTGCGGGTCGTCAGCGCCTCCAATTCGTCGATGGTCAATTCAGACGAACAGGCCAACCGCACCAACAGCGTCGCCGCTGCGATCAACCAACTGGGCGCTGCCGCTCAGGAAATCGCCCGTAATGCGGCGCAAGCCTCCAGTCAGGCCAGTGATGCACGGCATTTGGCGGAGGAAGGCCAGCAGGTGGTAGAACGCAATATCAAGGCGATGACCCAGCTGTCGACCATGATCAGCGCCTCCAGCAGCAATATCGAGGCCCTGAACAGCAAGACGGTGAACATCGGCCAGATCCTTGAAGTGATCACCAGTATTTCCCAGCAAACCAACTTGCTGGCGCTCAACGCCGCCATCGAAGCTGCGCGTGCCGGTGAAGCCGGGCGCGGGTTTGCGGTGGTGGCCGATGAAGTGCGCAACCTGGCGCATCGCACCCAGGAATCGGCGCAACAGGTGCAGAAGATGATCGAGGAACTGCAAGTCGGCGCCCGTGACTCGGTGAGCACCATGAGTGAAAGCCAGCGCCACAGCCAGGACAGCGTGGAGATCGCCAACCTGGCCGGCGAGCGTTTGAACAGCGTGACTCAGCGCATTGGCGAGATCGACGGCATGAACCAGTCCGTCGCCACCGCCACCGAGGAGCAGACCTCGGTGGTGGAGTCGATCAATATGGACATCACTGAAATCAACACCCTCAACCAGGAAGGCGTGGAAAACCTGCAATCGACCCTGCGCGCCTGCACGGACCTTGAGCGGCAGGCCGCCCGACTCAAGCAAATGGTGGGCAGCTTCAGGATCTGATAGTGCTTTACCGTGGCGAGGGAGCTTGCTCCCGTTGCACGCGTAGCGGTCCCATCTTCAGGGGCGCTTCGCGCCCAGCGCGAGCAAGCTCCCTCGCCACAGGTTTATCCATTGCCTGCACACTGACGGCCCTGGGCTTCCCGCTTCCACACCTCCTCCCGTTCTCAGTTTGAACATGCGGCGCGACACCAATCTCAATCGAACATCTATCCTTAGCTCAGGTCCACGTTAAGGAGAGCAATGGATTGGAGGGATGTTCATCGTGCATATCGCTGACATAACCATGTTCTACGCCCCGGCCAGCGGTGGCGTACGCACATATCTGGACGCCAAGCACCGGCGCCTGGCGGTTAAGCCCGGCATTCGCCACAGCCTGTTGGTGCCCGGCGCCCATTTGAGCGAGCGGGATGGTATTTTCGAGGTGCCGGCGCCGCCGCTGCCCTTCGGCAAAGGCTATCGCTTTCCCCTGCGCCTGGCGCCCTGGCGAAATGTCCTGCACGATTTACAGCCTGATCTGATCGAAGTCGGCGATCCGTACCTGACCGCCTGGGCCGCTCTGGACGCCCGGCGCCAGTTGGATGTGCCCGTCATCGGTTTTTATCACTCCGATTTACCGCTGCTGGTGCGTAACCGCATGGGCGCCTGGTTTACCCCCAACGTCGAAGCGTACGTCAGCAAACTCTATGGGAATTTTGACCGGGTGCTGGCTCCCAGCCAGGTAATGGCCGACAAACTCACTGGGCTTGGGGTGAAAAACGTCTTCGTACAACCCCTGGGCGTCGACCTGCAAACCTTCACCCCCGCCGTGCGCGACCCCGGCCTGCGCGCCGAACTGGGCATTGATGAAGACACCCGGCTGCTGATTTTTGCCGGGCGTGGCTCCAAGGAAAAAAACCTGCCGGTGCTGCTCAATTGCATGAAGCGCCTGGGTGAGGGCTATCACTTGTTGCTGGTGGGCTCCGGCATGCCGGCCAGCGTGCCGGAGAATGTCACCGTGGTCGATGGCTTCCGCCCGGCCCATCACGTGGCCCGCTTGATGGCCAGCGCCGATGCGCTGCTGCATGGCGGCGACCAGGAAACCTTCGGGCTGGTCATTCTGGAAGCCATGGCCTGTGGCATCCCGGTGGTCGCGGTTGCTGCGGGCGCCTTCACTGAAATTGTCGACGAGCGCTGCGGCCTGCTCTGCCCGCCCAACGATCCCAAGGCGATGGCCGATGCGGTACGCGAACTGTTCGGCGCCGACAGTCGCCGCCTCGGTGAACAGGCCCGGTGCCATGTCGAACAGCATTACGCGTGGGATGCGGTGGTGGACAGCCTGCTGGGGCATTACCACGCCGTGCTGGGCACACATAAACCGATGCTCGCCCATGGCTGAACGTTCCGTGATGCTGGTGCTGCACGACGTGGCGCCGAACACCTGGGCCGATTACCGGCCGTTCGTCGAGGCCGTCGATGCCATCGGCAATGTCCCCATCACTTGGCTGGTGGTACCGGATTTTCATCACCATAACGCCCTGGAGGCCCACGGTGACTTCCGGCGCCTGCTCGATGACCGCGTAGCCAAAGGCGATGAACTCACCTTGCACGGTTACTACCACTGCGACGAACAACCCCGGCCGCGCACGCCCAAAGAGTGGTTCATGCGGCGCATCTACACCCATGAGGGCGAGTTCTACCAGTTGTCCGAGGCCCAGGCGTTGCAGCGCCTGACTGACGGCATTGAGGTATTCCAGCGCAATGACTGGCCGCTGCAGGGGTTTGTCGCCCCCGCCTGGTTGATGAGCCAGGGCACCCGGTTGGCGCTGCGCCAGTTACCGCTGAGCTATACCAGCGACCCGCAGCATCTGTACCGCCTGCCTGACTTTACGCGCATTCATGCCCCTGGCCTGGTGTGGAGCGCCCGCAGTGCCTGGCGCCGAGGCTTGTCCAAAGCCCTCAGCGATCGACGCGAACAGCGCTGGCAGGCCGCCCCGGTGATTCGACTAGGCTTGCACCCCGTGGATATGCGCCACGCGTTTTCGCGGGATTACTGGCTGCAGATCCTGCTGCGCCTGCTCGATGACGGACGCACGCCACAGACCAAGGCCGCGTGGCTGTCGACGCTGCCATGCGCCGGCTGATCTGGCTGTCTCTGGCGCTGATGGTCGCGCTGGTGATCCCAGTGTGGCTGGGCGGTGGCGAAACCATTGCGCGCCTGCGCCAATTCCCCCTGCCCCAGTTAATGGGGATGTTTGCCATGATTATCGGCTGCTGGTTGATCAACAGCCTGCGCATCCGCTTGTTGCTTGGCGAACAGCGCCACCGGTTGAGATGGCGCAAAAGCCTGGGAGTGGTGATATCGACTGAGTTCGCCATGTGCGCTACGCCTGGCGGCAGCGGCGGGCCGCTGACGCTGATGGGCCTGCTGGCACGCAATGGCATACGGCCCGCCCACGGCAGCGCGGTATTCGCCATGGACCAGTTGAGCGACATGCTGTTTTTTCTCTGCGCATTGGTGGGCATCGTGCTGTATGCGCTGTTCCATAGCCTCAGCCCCCGCCTGGAATGGCTGCTGGGGCTCAGTGCCGCGTCGATGGTCGGCGGGATCGTCGGTTGCCTGGTGGTGGTGCGCTTTCATCGCAGGTTGATTCGCCTGGCCGGGCGGGCGCTCAAGGCCATGAATGTACGCGTCGGCACCCGTCGACGCTGGGCTCGCCGGTTGCTGCGCTTTCTTGCGGCATTCACCCAAACGCTGAAATTGCCCCGGCACACGCTGCTCGGCGTGTTTGCGCTGACCAGCCTGCATTGGTTATTGCGCTATAGCGTGTTGTACCTGGCACTGCGCGGCCTGGGTGGCGACGTGCAATGGGCGTGGAGTTTCCTGATCCAGATGGTGGCATTGACCGCAGGCCAATTCAGCCTGCTGCCAGGCGGTGCCGGGGCGGCGGAGTTGACGTCGGCGGCATTGCTGGCGCCCATGGTGGGCAACTCCACGGCGGCGGCGGCGATCCTGATCTGGCGGGCGGTAACCTACTACTTCTATCTGCTGGCCGGTGCGCCAGTGTTTCTGTTGATGGTGGGCAAACCGTTGCTCAAGCGTCTTTTCCAGGGGCAGCGGGCGGCTTCTCGTGTTCCTGCAACTGCTCCCACAGCTGGGCAGCGCCAGGAAAGTCAGTACCATCATCGGCACCCAGCGCGTCCGGGTCGTAGCGACTCAGACACCCCTCGCCCACTGTAGCCGGTGGTTTGGAGGTCGCCTTATCGAGTGGGTCGGTCATTTGCGCGTCCTGAAAATAAAAAGGGCCCGGAGAGTTTTACTCCCGGGCCCCTGCTTGTTCAATCACAACGCGTTGATCAGAACACCACGGTCTTGTTGCCGTGCACCAATACGCGATCTTCCAGGTGATAACGCAAGCCACGGGCCAGCACCATCTTCTCGACGTCACGGCCGAAACGCACCATGTCTTCGATGCTGTCGCTGTGGCTGACGCGAACCACGTCCTGCTCGATGATCGGACCGGCGTCCAACTCTTCGGTGACGTAGTGGCAAGTCGCGCCGATCAACTTCACGCCGCGCAGCGACGCCTGGTGATAAGGCTTGGCCCCCACGAACGAAGGCAGGAAACTGTGGTGAATGTTGATCACCTTGCCGGCATATTCGCGGCACAGCTCCGGCGGCAGGATCTGCATGTAGCGCGCCAGCACCACCACGTCGGCATCGTGCTGCTTGACCAGACGCGACACCTCGGCGAACGCGGGCTCCTTGTCCTGCGGGTTGACCGGCACGTGGTAATACGGGATGCCATGCCATTCGACCATGCTGCGCAGGTCGTCATGGTTGGAGATCACACAGGCAATCTCGCAATCGAGCTCATCGCTGTGCCAGCGGTGCAGAAGGTCCGCCAGGCAGTGGGATTCACGGCTGGCCATCAGTACGACGCGTTTTTTCTGCTCGGTGTCGGTGATGTGCCAGGTCATCGAAAACTCTTCGGCGATCGGCGTAAACGCCTCACGAAAAGCTTCCAGGCCAAAAGGCAATGTGTCGGCACGAATTTCGTGACGCATGAAAAACCAACCGCTGAGATCATCCGAGTGATGGCTCGCCTCGGTGATCCAACCGTTATGAGAAGCCAGAAAGTTACTGACCTTGGCAACGATGCCAACCCGGTCCGGGCAAGCAATCACCAGCCGAAAAGTGCGCATTAGGGGGAAACTCCAGAACTTCGCAAAGGCCGCCATTCTAGCGATTGCGCAGAAAAACTGCAGTACTCCTTGCGGCTTATTCCGATCCCGGGCGCTGGCAACACCCCTTAATAGCGTAAGGTTTTACCTACGGCATATGAGCATACAAGGGTAAGCCCGGCACTTTGCAAAATTAACGTGATTGTTTTCAGCGGTACGCCTAATAATTAATACAAGTGCCTGGCGCTACCACAATCATTCAATGTAATTCACCTGAATAGCTGCTTAAATGTTTACTTGCTGAAGTTGCCTGACTATTATTGGGCCACTCACCCTGCCATTCAGCGTTCTACATAAGGTAGTCCACATGTCTCTGATCAACGAATACCGCGCCACCGAAGAAGCTATCAAAGAGCTGCAAGCCCGTTTGAAGAACCTGTCGCAAGACGACAAGCTGAAAACCGAGCTGGAATTCGAAGGCAAACTGCGCACCCTGATGGGCGAATACTCCAAATCCCTGCGTGACATCATCGCGCTGCTGGATCCGGAATCGAAAGTTAAAGCACCCCGCGGCGCTGTGAAAACTACCGGCACCAAACGTGCTCGCAAGGTCAAGCAATACAAAAACCCGCACAACGGCGAAGTGATTGAAACCAAAGGCGGCAACCACAAGACGCTGAAAGAGTGGAAAGCCAAGTGGGGCGGTGACGTAGTAGAAGGTTGGGCTACCCTGCTGGGCTAAGCCTGATCGGGTTCACACCCGGTACGCAACACATTAAAAACGCCAGCTTGCTGGCGTTTTTTATTGCCTGACTGTTTTGCAGTTGCTCGGCTATAGATTCAGGCGAGCCGCTAAAGAGTCGACATAGTCTTGCCATTCACCCAGTACCTGGCACTGAAACGACGTCGCATTGTTTTCCAACTCCTTGCGCGCCAGCTTAAATGCCACCACGGTATTGGGCGCCCCCCACATCGGGTCTGACAAACGTTGCTGACAGAAAAGTCTCCAGCGCTCTTGCTCCTCATTGTTCAAGGTCTCAGGAAAGTTACGCGCACGGTAGCGAAATAATAATTCCGGCAACCGATGATCATCGAAAGGCCATTGCTGGCGCCCCAATTGTACCGGCTCTGCCGTGCGGACTTGTTCACATAAGCGCCGGTCACGGTCGCCGATAAAACCCTCATACAGCTGCTGCTCCGGATCCGCAGTCCCGGCAAACTCTTCCTCGGCGTAAACACTCGCCAACTTGTCACGCCAAACTTCCTGTGCGTCAGTTAGCCGCAGCGCCCGCGCCTGATAAACCTCCATCTGCAATTGCAGACGCTCGCAATCTTGCGCGCGCAGCACCTTCAAGGGCGCGACGACCGGGCAGCGGTTGATGTGCAGCAACTTGAGGGGAACCGGCAGCTCACCCTGCGCCAGTTCATCACGCCGCGTATAGAGGCGTGCGCGCAACGTCTCGGCATCAAGGTCTAGCAGGCCCTGCGGATCGAGCGCCAAGTCACAGACAATCAATGCATTGCGATTGCGCGGATGCCAAGCCAAAGGCAATACGACACCCAGATAATGACGCTCGGCGCTGAAGCGTCCGGAAATGTGCACCATTGGCTGCAACAATCGCACCTGGTCCATCACCCGTTGCTTGCTGCGCAGCTGAAACAGCCACTCATACAGCTTGGGTTGTTTCTCGCGCACCAATCGCGCCAGGGCGATGGTCGCGCGCACATCAGACAACGCATCGTGGGCCTGGCCGTGGTCGATGCCGTTGGCCTCGGTCAGGCGCTCAAGCTTGAGCGTCACGCGCCCGTCCTGCTCGGGCCACACGATGCCCTCGGGTCGCAGGGCATACGCGGTACGCATCACATCGATCAAGTCCCAGCGGCTGTTACCGCCCTGCCACTCGCGCGCATAAGGGTCGAAAAAGTTGCGATACAGGCTGTAGCGCGTCATTTCATCATCAAACCGCAGGGTGTTATAACCCGCACCGCACGTACCGGGAGCCGAAAGCTCGGCATGCACCCGCGTCATGAAGTCTGCTTCGGCAAGGCCTTTCTGCGCCAGGACCCGGGGCGTAATACCGGTGATTGCACACGCCGCCGGGTGGGGCAGGATATCGTCGCTGGGCTGACAATACAGATTGATCGGCGGGCCGACCTCATTGAGCTCGAGGTCGGTACGAATGCCGGCTACCTGCAGCGGGCGATCGCTGCGCGGGTTGATCCCGGTGGTTTCATAGTCGTACCAGAAAATGGAGGTCACGGGCTGTTCCTGTGCTGAATACCGGCAAAGTCTAGGCGCTGCGAGGTGTCAGGAGCCAGCGATACCTTTACTGTACAAACATCCAGCAAAATCTTGAAGGCTTGCTTCCAGCCTCGACACTGCTAGCATCCGTCTCTCTCAGTCGCTTCGCACCGCAAAGGATCGCAATGCCAACAACTCCTCTGGATACCCGCTACCAGATCGAGACCCCCGAGGGTATCGACCTGCCCTTGCGCCCTGCGGGGCTTGCGCCAAGGGCATTGGCCTTTGCCTTCGA
The DNA here is from genome assembly GCF_030147005.1 of Pseudomonas sp. Taxonomy (GTDB): domain Bacteria; phylum Pseudomonadota; class Gammaproteobacteria; order Pseudomonadales; family Pseudomonadaceae; genus Aquipseudomonas. The sequence goes on along the minus strand of NZ_JASLAW010000199.1, from coordinate 35,151 downwards.
CCTGCTCGTGCGGGGCATGATCCTGGGCGTCCTGCTTGTGCCCATAGGGCTGCTTGGCAACCTTGGGCTCGGCTTGGGCTCGCTGCTGCTGTTCGTGGTCAGCTGGTGGTACATGGTGCTGTTCGAAGTGTTCAACCAGGGCTGCTCACCCGGCAAGCAGGTCATGGGCCTGCGGGTGATACAGGACGACGGCACCCCGGTCGGTTGGTCGGCGTCGCTGATCCGCAACCTGCTGCGCTTTGTCGACATGCTGCCCTTCGGCTACTTCTTCGGCGCCATCAGCTGCCTGCAACATCCGCACTTCAAGCGGCTCGGCGACCTGGCAGCGGGGACGCTGGTGGTCTACCGCGAGCAAGCGTTGGCCCGCCCGCGCCTGCCTCAAGCAGCCGCCCTGCGCCTGCCCTTCGCACTGGAGCTGGGCGAACAGCGAGCCATCCTCGGTTTTGCCGAACGTCAGGCTGAACTGTCTGCCGAGCGGGTCCATGAACTGGCTGCAATTCTCGCCACGCCCTTGCAGGTATCTCCGGCGCGCGCCGTGGAGCAACTCAACGGCGTGGCCCACGGTTTGTTGGGGCCGACATGAAGCAGAGCCTTTTTGAAAGCCGTCACAAAACGCAGTGGCAGATTTTCGCCGAACAGCTGAAACAGTTGGAGCTAGGCAAAGCCACCGAAGTAACCGACTTTCCCTATCAATATCGACGCCTGTGCCAACACCTGGCCCTGGCCCAGGAGCGCGGCTATAGCAGTTACCTGGTGGACCAGCTGCAACAACTGGCGCTGCGCGGCCACCAACAACTGTATCGCCATCGCAGTCAAACCACGGCGAACGTACTGGCTTTTATCCTCGCTGACTTCCCGCGCCTGGTGCGTGAACAATGGCGCTTCGTACTGATCGCCAGCCTGCTGTTCTTCGGTAGCCTGCTGGGCATAGCGTTGTTGGTCTACCTGTTTCCCGACCTGATCTACAGCATCGTCAGCCCGCAACAGGTGGCCGAGATGCAAGCCATGTACGACCCCGCCGCCAGCCGCCTGGGCCGCGCGGCCGAACGTGCCTCCAGCGAAGACTGGATGATGTTTGGCTACTACGTGATGCACAACATCGGCATCGCCTTCCAAACCTTTGCCGCCGGCTTGCTGTTCGGGCTGGGCAGCGTGTTCTTTCTGGTATTCAACGGTTTGATCATCGGGGCCGTCTCCGGGCACCTGACTGAAATCGGCTACGGCCAGACCTTCTGGTCATTCGTGATCGGCCATGGCGCGTTCGAACTCAGCGCCATCGCACTGGCCGGCGCAGCAGGGCTGCAACTGGGCTGGTCGCTGATCGCGCCAGGGCCACTGGCACGTGGCGAATCCCTGCGCCTGGCGGCCCGCAAAAGCGTGCAGATGCTCTGCGGGGTCATGCTGTTGCTGCTGATCGCGGCGTTCATCGAAGCGTACTGGTCATCCAGCACGACCATCGCGCCCTGGATCAAATACCTCGCAGGCAGCGCACTTTGGCTGCTGGTGGCCGCCTACCTGATTTTCGCTGGACGGACTCGCCATGCGCCTGATTGACTCAAGCGTGGTCATCCGCCCCCGCACCTCCTGGGAAGCCATGGACCTCGGCGTACTCATGGCTCGCAAACACCGTGTATTGCTTATGGCCAGCTGGGCTCTGGTCAGCATGCCGGTGTTCATTCTGCTCACTGCACTGCTGTGGCAGTACCCGTCTTACGCCATGTTCCTGTTCTGGTGGCTAAAGCCCGCCTTCGAACGCTTGCCGTTGTACATTCTTTCCAAGGCCCTGTTTGGTGAAACCCCAAGCCTGAAACAGGCCGTTCGCCAGTGGCCTCGCCTGCTCAAGGGGCAACTGTTCGCCAGCCTGACCTGGCGCCGGTTGAGCGTGAGCCGCAGCTTCGTGCTGCCGGTGAGCCAACTCGAAGGTCTTGAGGGCCAAGCGCGTCAACAACGCCTGGGCGTACTGCAACAGCGCAATGCGGGCGCCGCGCGCTGGCTGACGATCATCGGGGTGCACCTGGAAATCGGCCTGTGGTTCGGATGCATGGCGCTGTTCTACTTATTCATCCCGGAGCAGGTCGAACTGGATTGGGACTGGCAGCGGCTGGCACTGGCGACAGGCCCGCAAGGGTTATGGCTGGAACATCTGAGTAATGCCTTCTATGCGCTGGTCCTGGTGTTCTGGGAGCCCATCTATGTCGCGTGCGGTTTCAGCCTGTATCTCAACCGTCGCACCGTCCTGGAAGCGTGGGACCTGGAACTGGTGTTTCGCCGGTTGCGCCAACGCCTGAGCAGTGTCGCGCCGCTGTTGCTGCTGGTCATCGGGCTGACACTGGTGCAACTGAGCCCATCGGCGATGGCGGATGAACCCGTTGACCCAAAGCCCCTAAGCACCCAATCGGCCAGCCAATCGATCAAGGCATTACTGGAAAAACCGCCGTTCAAGAACCCGGAAACCGTCACCCGCTATCGTTTTGGCGAGGAAGAAAAACCCGCAACAGCCCGCAAAACCGACGGCGGCGGTAAGTTACCGGGCTGGCTCCAGCAGTTACTCGACAACCTCAACAGCAACACCTTCAAGCACGCGGCCCAAGGCCTGGAGATACTGCTATGGAGCTTGGTGATTGGCGGGCTGGCCTTGGTGGTGTGGCGCTATCGTGAATGGCTGCGCACGTTTGTCAGCCGCAGACAGCGGCCTCATCCTGAAACCGCGCAACCTGCGCCTGCCCAGTTGTTCGGCTTGGAAGTCGGGGTGGAGACGTTGCCCGACGACATCGCCAGCGTCGCCGAACAGTTATGGCCCAGCCAACCGCGGGAAGCCCTTGGCCTGCTGTATCGCGGCCTGCTCAGCCGGCTGCTGCATGAGTTCAACCTGCCGCTCAAAAGCGCCGACACCGAGGGCCAGGTACTGGAGCGCATTCGTCATTTGCAGCGGCCGCAGTTGCTGACATTCAGTCACGAGTTGACCCTTCACTGGCAAAACCTCGCCTATGGTCACCGCCTGCCGCCCGGTGCCGCCCAGCAAAAACTCTGCAGCGATTGGCGCGCACTCTTCAATGGCGGGGTCGGCCAATGAACCGCCCATTGCTGTGGATAGCCCTGCTGCTGGCTTGCCTGTTGGGAGCGGGCGGCCTGTATGCCTGGCATAAGGCAATTCCCTATGAGGAGGTTGTGGATCACGGCCCGTCGCCGGATGCGCTGGCTAATCCTTATCTCGCGGCCGAGCACTTCCTGCGCCGGCAAGGCTTGGCGGTCGTGCATGCCAACGGGCTTGAGCGGCTTGCCGACCTGCCCGCCACCGGCCGTAGCCTGCTGTTGCTGGGGGAGCGTAGCAACATGACCCCACGCCAGGCCGAACAACTGCTGGCATGGGCAAAAGCCGGGGGGCACCTGCTTCTGGTGGCCGAGGCGTTATGGGATGAAGAGACCGGCAAAAGCGGCGACCTGCTGCTCGATCGTCTCAACCTTCGCCAGGCCTTGAGCGACGACTTCGACGAGCCGGCGCCACCGCGCAAAAAGATCGCGCCGGACCTCACCAAACTGTACGTCGATAATGAAACCGCACCGGCGTATTTCAGTTTTGACACCGACTTCAACCTTACCGACCCCAAGCACCTGGCGCAGTTTTCAGCCAACAGCGCCAAGGCCAGCCACCTGATGCAGCTTGACCTTGGGCTAGGCCGCGTCACGGTGATCACCGACAGCGACCTGTGGAAAACCCCGAGCATCGGCAAACACGACAACGCCTGGCTGCTGTGGTACTTGAACCAGGGCACCGACGTGACCTTGCTGTTCAACAGCGACGCGGACAACCTGTTTACCCTGTTAGTCCGTTATTTCCCCCAGGCCCTCGTCGCGCTCGCTGCGCTGGTAGCCCTGGCGCTCTGGCACGTCGGCATGCGCCAGGGCCCGATCCTGGCGCCCGCGCCCAAGGCACGTCGTCAGCTACAGGAACATTTGCGAGCCAGCGCCGACTTTCTGCTACGCCGCAGCGGCCCGAATGCGCTGCTGCAAGCCTTGCAGCACGACATCCTGCGCACCGCCCGGCGGCGCCACCCCGGTTTTGAACACCTCGACACCGCAGAACAATGGCGGGTGCTGGAACACCTCACCCGACAGCCCTCCCCTATCATTCGCCAGGCACTCGGCGCACCTGCGCAGAAGCGGCTCTCCAGCGCCGACTTCAGCCGACAGGTCGCGTGCCTGCAAACCCTCAGGAATGCCCTATGAGCGACTCTCCAATGGCCACAGGCCTGACCGCAGAAAACTTTCAATACGCCAGCCAACAGGCCCAGGCCCTGCGCGTCGAATTACGCAAGGCGGTGATTGGCCAGGACGCGGTGATTGATGACGTACTCACCGCCTTGATCGCCGGTGGCCACGTGCTGCTCGAGGGCGTACCGGGGCTTGGCAAAACGCTGCTGGTGCGTGCCTTGGCCCGTTGCTTTGGCGGTGATTTCGCACGCATCCAGTTCACGCCGGACCTGATGCCCAGCGATGTCACCGGCCACGCGGTGTATGACCTGCAGACCGAACAGTTCAAGCTGCGCAAGGGGCCGTTATTCACTCACCTGCTACTTGCCGATGAAATCAACCGCGCACCGGCCAAGACCCAGGCCGCGCTGCTCGAAGCCATGCAGGAGCGCCAGGTCACCCTGGAGGGCGAGGCATTGCCCATCGGCACGCCGTTCATGGTGCTGGCCACCCAGAACCCCATCGAGCAGGAGGGCACCTACCCGCTGCCCGAAGCTGAGCTGGATCGATTCATGCTCAAGGTGCGCATGGGCTATCCCGATGCACAACAAGAAGTGGATATGGTGCGCGAAGTGACCCGCTCGTCCAGGGCCGACATGCTCGATGTGCAACCGTTGCGTACCGTGCTGCAAGCCGAAGACGTGGTGCAGATGCAGCAGATCGCCAGCGGCATGCCCCTGGATGAACAGGTCCTCGACTACGCCGTGCGCCTGGCGCGAGCCACGCGCAGCTGGCCGGGCTTGGCCATCGGCGCCGGCCCACGGGCCTCTATCGCCCTGGTTCGCGGCGCCCGCGCCCGGGCGTTGTTGCGCGGCGGCGAATTCGTGACCCCGGATGACGTCAAGGGTTGCGCCCTGGCGGTGCTGCGTCACCGCGTGCGCCTGGCACCGGAACTGGACATCGATGGCCTGGAGGTGGACCAGGTGATCAAGCAGTTGCTCGATCAGATTGCGGCACCCAGGCAGTAGCGCCGGTATGAAACCGACCCGTCTGCTCTTGACCTGGCTGAGTGTATTGGTGGCCCTCAATATCCTGCTGGGCACCGCGATGGCCTTGCAGTTCAAGGTGCCCGACACCTTGCACGCAATCGCCTGGGGCCTGCTGTTGGCCCTGCTGTTGCTGGCGATGCTGGATGCCATACGGTTGCGCCGTCGCCCGTCGCCACGTGTGCGCAGGACGCTGCCCGGCAGCCTGGCGCTGGGGCGCTGGGGAGAAGTGCGCCTGGCACTGGAACACAATTATCCACAGCCCCTGACCGTGCAGGTATTCGATCACGTGCCCGACGGGCTGGTTGTGGATAACCTGCCTCAATCCATCCCGCTGCGCCCCGGCGAGCACGGCGAGTTGGGCTATCGCGTTCGCCCGGTGCGACGCGGGCATTTCAGCTTCAGCCGCTGCGAAATTCACCTGCCCAGTCCGTTGGGGCTGTGGTCGGCGCGGCGTTGGATAGAAGCGCTTGATGCCACTCGCGTGTATCCGGACTTCGCACGTTTATCCGGTGCGCAGTTGCAGGGGGTGGATAACTGGCTGAGCCAACTGGGGGTACGTCAGCACCAGCGGCGCGGGTTGGGCCTGGAGTTTCATCAATTACGCGAGTTTCGCGACGGTGACAGCCTGCGTCAGATCGACTGGAAAGCCACGGCACGACAACGTACGCCGATTGCCCGGGAATATGAGGATGAGCGCGACCAACAGATCGTGTTGATGCTCGATTGCGGCCGGCGCATGCGCAGCCAGGATGACGAGCTGTCCCACTTCGACCACGCGCTTGATGCCTGCCTGTTGCTGAGTTATGTGGCCTTGCGCCAAGGCGATGCAGTGGGGCTGTGTACCTTTGCCAGCGACCAACCGCGTTACCTGGCGCCGGTCAAGGGCAACGGCCAACTGAACGTTTTGCTCAATGCAGTCTATGACTTGGAAAGCACACGCAAAACAGCTGACTACGAGGCCGCCGCCAGCCAATTGCTGGCTCGGCAAAAACGCCGCGCATTGGTGATCGTGGTCACCAACCTGCGCGATGAAGACGATGAAGCACTGATCACTGCCATCAAGCGAATCGATCGACACCATCGGGTACTGGTTGCGAGCTTGCGAGAGGAAGTACTCGACCAACTGCGCCAGGCCCCGGTACAGACCCTACCCGAAGCCTTGGCTTACAGCGGCGCAATTGACTACCTCAACATGCGTAACCAACTGCATGACCGCTTGGGCGCACATGGGCTGTCGGTACTCGATAGCTTGCCGTCGGAGTTGGGCGCCGCGCTGGTGACGCGTTACCTGCGCTGGAAAAAAGCCGGAGTGTTCTGAAGGCAAGCGCACGGCTACGGTGTGCACAACCTCCATAGCCGCCAGCAAAAAATGTTCAGGCGGATGCCTGTAGAGGATCGAAACTGAAGTAATGCAGCAAGGCGCTGATCAGGTGTTCGTACTCTTCGCCCGCCTGGCGCACGCGAAACCCCGAGTCGTAATGCTGGGGATTGACGTCTTCACGGCTCCACAAACAGGTGGCGGTAAGGTCAACCGCCTGGAATTCGCCGTGCGGGCCGGGAATTTTCAAGCGCAGCTCAAAATCTGCGGCGATCATCATCGGCAGATGGCTGATCAGCATCAGCCCGTCTTTGGAAACGTCGCCCAAAAAACCGATCGGTTTGTCCGTGAGCCGGTTGAACACCTGCAGGAAGTAAGGTAGCTGATGCCGTTCGATCCGTCGTTCGATAAACATGGTGAGGTCGCCATCCAATAAAGCCAGTGATTCGGAACGAGCCCATCGCTCGCTCTCCCTGGATATCGGTGTGACAAGACGTGGTTGTCACGAGACAGCTGCCGAATCCAAGCGTTGCATTCTTTTGAATAGAAAACTATAAAAACAGATATTCAAAGAGTAGCCCAAGACTAGCAACAGGCCAGTTATCAAACGACAAATTTCATTACAACGACGCCGGGCGCGGTTGCGCCGCACTCGCGCCGGAGTAATGCCCCAACTGGCGCAGGGTATCAAGCCGGGCACGGGCACGGTAAGCGTACTCGCTTGACGGGTACTGGCTGATGATGAATTGATAGGTTTGCGCTGCATCGACGAACAGTTTCTGCCGTTCCAGGCATTGCCCACGCAGCATCGAAACCTCCGGCTGTACATAACGCCGGGTACGGCTCTCACGGTCGACCTGGGACAACTCCAGGGTAACCCGCGCGCAATCCCCCACCCCATAGGCGCGGTAAGCGTTGTTCAAGTGGTGGTCCATTGACCAGCGGGTGCAGCCGACAACACTGACTGCCAGGGCGGCAACGAGCAAAATTCGCATGGGGGTTCTCCTGTCTTGTGCAGTGTATCGACCCCTCGACGAAAATCTTCAGGGATGTTCGCCTTTTCGTCCGCAGCAAAAACAAGCCGATCATCGATAAGTAGTGCACACGAACAATGACTACAACGAAAGAGCATAGTAGCCTTCCCCAGCGCTTGAACTCAGGAGTCTGTGCATGTCCGTCCGTCGTACCAAAATCGTCGCCACCCTTGGCCCGGCCAGCAACTCGCCGGAAGTCCTCGAACAGCTGATTCTGGCTGGTTTGGACGTTGCCCGTCTGAACTTCTCCCACGGCACCCCGGACGAGCACAAGGCTCGCGCCAAGCTGGTGCGTGACCTGGCCGCCAAACACGGCCGCTTCGTGGCGTTGCTGGGTGACCTGCAAGGCCCGAAGATCCGTATCGCCAAATTCGCCAACAAGCGGATCGAGCTGAAGATCGGTGACAAATTCACTTTCTCCACCAGCCATCCGCTCACCGAAGGCACCCAGGACGTCGTAGGCATCGACTACCCGGACCTGGTCAAGGACTGCGGCGTCGGCGACGAACTGCTGCTGGACGACGGCCGTGTGGTCATGCGCGTCGACACCGCTACCCCGACCGAACTGCATTGCACCGTGATCATCGGCGGCCCGCTGTCCGACCACAAAGGCATCAACCGTCGCGGCGGCGGCCTGACAGCACCGGCCCTGACTGAAAAAGACAAGGCCGACATCAAGCTCGCCGCCGAAATGGAAGTTGACTACCTCGCCGTATCCTTCCCGCGCGACGCCGCCGACATGGAATACGCACGCAAACTGCGCGACGAAGCCGGTGGTACCGCCTGGCTGGTGGCCAAGATCGAACGTGCCGAAGCCGTAGCTGATGACGAAACCCTCGATGGTCTGATCAAGGCTTCCGACGCTGTCATGGTTGCCCGCGGTGACCTGGGCGTTGAAATCGGCGACGCCGAGCTGATCGGCATTCAGAAGAAGATCATCCTGCACGCACGTCGCCACAACAAAGCGGTGATCGTCGCGACCCAGATGATGGAGTCGATGATCCAGAACCCGATGCCGACCCGCGCCGAAGTGTCCGACGTGGCCAACGCCGTGCTCGACTACACCGACGCCGTGATGCTCTCTGCTGAAAGTGCCGCCGGCCCGTACCCGCTGGAGGCCGTCCAGGCCATGGCACGTATCTGCGTCGGCGCTGAAAAGCACCCCACCAGCAAGACCTCCAGCCACCGCATCGGCAAAGTCTTCGAAAGCTGCGACCAGAGCATCGCCCTGGCCGCCATGTACACCGCCAACCACTTTCCCGGCGTCAAAGCGATCATCGCCTTGACCGAGAGCGGCTATACGCCGTTGATCATGTCGCGCATCCGTTCCTCGGTGCCGATCTATGCGTTCTCCCCGCATCGCGAAACCCAGGCCCGCGCGGCCATGTTCCGTGGCGTGTACACCGTACCGTTCGACCCTGCATCGTTGCCGCCTCACGAAGTGAGCCAGGCGGCGATCGACGAGTTGATCAAGCGCGGCGTTGTGGAGAAAGGCGACTGGGTGATCCTGACCAAGGGCGACAGCTATCACACCATCGGCGGCACCAACGGCATGAAGATCCTGCACGTTGGCGACCCAATGGTCTGAGTGACACGCTGAAAAACAAAAGCCCCGCCATGTGAATGGCGGGGCTTTTTTGCATGTTGAATGCTGACAGGTGTGGTGAATGCAATGGCCTCTTAGCGGGCTTGCCCGCGAAGGACCAACCGCTCAATACGCGTTCAGCGCCGGGCAATAAACCCCGACAACGCCGCAATCGCCTCCGGCGACCTCAACCGCTGCACAAACAGCGCCCCCTCCTCCTCGATCACCTGCCGCAACTGCTCACGGTCAACGCTCTTCATCAACTGCTTGGTCACCTGCACCGCCCCCGGCGCAAGGGCCTCAAAGCGCCCGGCCATTTCCCGCGCCCTGGCCAAAGCGGCTTCGCCACTGCCCAGCGCCTCGCTGGCAATGCCCCACTGCGCCGCCTGCGCGCCAGTAAACCCTTCACCCAACAGCAGCAATTCAGCGGCCTTCGCATGCCCCAGCAAGCGCGGCAGGATCAGGCTCGAGCCAAACTCCGGGCACAACCCCAGGTTCACGAACGGCATACGCAACCGCGCATCACGGCTGACATACACCAGATCGCAATGCAGCAACAGTGTCGTGCCGATGCCCACCGCCGGCCCGGCAACGCCGGCGATCACCGGCTTACGGCAGTTGAGCAGGCTGCGCATAAAGTGAAACGGCGGGCTGTCGAGATCGTTGGGCGGTTGTTCGAGGAAGTCGCCGATATCGTTACCGGCGGTAAAACACTCGCTGTTACCTTGGATCAGCACGGCATAGACGTCGGCGTCCGCATCGGCCTGTTCCAGCGCGTGGGCCAATTGCGTGTACATGAGGCGGGTCAGGGCGTTTTTCTTGTCAGGGCGATTGAGCTGCAGGGTCAGCAACCCGCCCTCGCGTTGCAGCAGGATGGCGTCGGTCATGGCGAATCTCGCGGCAGTAGGCGTCAGCGCTCAACCACGGGGCAGGAACACATCGGCCAGCAGTTGATTACGCGGCAGTCCCGCCAGAAACAGGCGTTTGGCGAACGCCTCGACGCTGACGGGATGCCCGCAGAGTAAGGCCTGAGTTTGCCGGGAAACAAGCCGCAGTTGCGCCAATGCCTGGTCCGACTGTGCCGCAGTCCATAATTCCACCGTCACGTTGGCATGGCTCGCGGCCAGGGCCGCCAAGGGCTCGGCCAGGTAATGCTCGTCAGCGTCATGCGCCAGGTGAATCACGCGGATGGCGCCTTGGTGATCCTGGCGCAGCGCCTCGCGCAATACGCCCCACAATGGGCCAAGGCCGGTGCCGGAGGCGAGCAGCCACAGGGGCCGCGCGTGCCAGTCCGGATCGTATTGCAGCGCCCCGCCGCGCAACTCGCCCAGGCGTAGACGATCACCAGCTTTCAACTGTCGAGCCAAACGGCTGAATTCGCCGGGTAAACGGCAATCCAGATGAAACTCCAAATACTCATCTTCCTGAGGCAAGCTCGCCAGGGAATACGGCCGCGCCACGTGCCCCGCCCACAACACCAGGTGCTGCCCGGCCCGGTACCGCAGGCCGCGCTCGGGTTGCAGGCGCAGACGCAGCACCGATGCCGTCAGCCAATCGGCGCCCACCACCTGCGCAGCCAGGCCGTCACGCACAGGGTCAAAGGCTTCGACGCGCAGATCGCCGACGACCTGGCACTGGCACGCCAGGCGCCAGCCGTCCTGGCGCTGCGCCGGGCTTAATGCGTCAGGTTGCCTGTCCTGAACTTCGCCCTGGCAACGTACCAGGCAGGCGTGGCAACTACCGGCGCGGCAACTGTAGGGCACGGCCACCCCCGCCTGGTTCAAGGCGTCGAGCAGGTTGCTGCCGGTGGTTACCGACCAATGGCGTTCGCCGACGTACAGTTCAGGCATAAAAAACTCAATCACAAAGAGGCGCGCACAGGGAATCATGCCTGCGACAGTTTGACCATAGTCGGGTGTATCGGCCACCGCGCCGGGTTATACTGCCGCGCCTTTTTAGCGTCGCGCCTGCACCACTTTGGCGTGCCTTGGAAAGGTGAGCTCAGCCGACCGATGCAGTACTGAGCCCACCTTTATTGAATGTTCCCTTATAGAGGAGCGCGACTCATGACCGTGATCAAACAAGACGACCTGATTCAGAGCGTTGCCGACGCCCTGCAATTCATTTCCTACTACCACCCCGTTGACTTCATCCAGGCGATGCACGAGGCCTATCTGCGCGAAGAATCGCCGGCCGCCCGTGACTCCATGGCCCAGATCCTGATCAACTCGCGCATGTGCGCCACCGGCCACCGCCCGATCTGCCAGGACACCGGTATCGTCACCGTGTTCGTGCGCGTGGGCATGGATGTACGTTGGGATGGCGCCACCATGGGCCTGGACGACATGATCAACGAAGGCGTGCGTCGCGCCTACAACCTGCCGGAAAACGTGCTGCGTGCGTCCATCCTGGCCGACCCGGCAGGCGCGCGTAAAAACACCAAGGACAACACCCCGGCGGTGATTCACTACTCCATCGTTCCGGGTAATACCGTGGAAGTGGACGTGGCCGCCAAGGGCGGCGGTTCCGAAAACAAGTCGAAAATGGCCATGCTCAACCCGTCCGACTCGATCGTCGACTGGGTGCTCAAGACCGTTCCGACCATGGGCGCCGGCTGGTGCCCACCGGGCATGCTCGGCATCGGCATCGGCGGCACCGCCGAGAAAGCCGCGGTGATGGCCAAGGAAGTGTTGATGGAATCCATCGACATCCATGAACTGAAGAAGCGCGGCCCTTCCAACCGTATCGAAGAGATGCGCCTGGAGCTGTTCGAGAAGGTCAACCAACTGGGCATCGGCGCCCAGGGCCTGGGCGGCCTGACCACCGTGCTCGATGTGAAGATCATGGACTACCCGACCCACGCCGCTTCCCTGCCGGTGTGCATGATCCCCAACTGCGCCGCCACCCGTCATGCGCATTTCGTGCTCGACGGTTCGGGCCCGGCATCGCTGGAAGCGCCACCGCTGGACGCCTACCCGGAAATCGTCTGGGAAGCCGGCCCATCGGCCCGTCGCGTCAACCTCGACACCCTGACGCCAGAAGACGTGCAGAGCTGGAAGCCGGGCGAAACGGTGTTGCTCAACGGCAAGATGCTCACCGGTCGCGACGCGGCGCACAAGCGCATGGTCGAGATGCTGAACAAGGGCGAAACCCTGCCGGTGGACCTCAAGGGCCGCTTCATCTATTACGTCGGCCCGGTTGATCCGGTGCGCGAAGAAGTGGTTGGCCCGGCCGGCCCGACCACCGCGACGCGGATGGACAAGTTCACCCGTCAGATCCTCGAGCAAACCGGCCTGTTGGGCATGATCGGCAAATCCGAGCGCGGCCCGACCGCCATCGAAGCGATCAAGGACCACAAGGCCGTGTACCTGATGGCCGTCGGCGGCGCCGCTTACCTGGTGGCACAAGCCATCAAGAAATCGCGCGTTGTCGCTTTCGCCGAACTGGGCATGGAAGCGATCTACGAGTTCGACGTAAAAGACATGCCGGTCACCGTCGCGGTGGACAGCAAGGGCGAATCCGTCCACATCACCGGGCCTGCCATCTGGCAGAAGAAGATCAGCGAGAGCCTGGCGGTGGAAGTGCAGTAAGCGCCTCCCCTCAAAGATAAAGGCGACTGCGGCCCCACGGCCAAGTCGCCTTTTTTATTGTGGCGAGGGAGCTTGCTCCCGCTGGAGTGCGAAGCGCTCCCAAGATTTTGAGGGCCGCCGCGCAGCCCAACGGGAGCAAGCTCCCTTGCCACAAATCACAGTCCCGCTCGTGCTATGGTGCCGCAGTAAGCGCCTCCCCTTAAGGATAAAGGCGACTGCGGCCCCACAGCCAAGTCGCCTTTTTTATTGTGGCGAGGGAGCTTGCTCCCGCTGGAGTGCGGAGCGCTCCCAAGATTTTGAAGGCCGCCGCGCAGCCCAACGGGAGCAAGCTCCCTTGCCACAAATCGCAGTCCCGCTCGTGCTATGGTGCACTCCCTTACCGTGTCTGCTCATATCCGTATGATCGCGATCCCCCGCCCCCTGCGCCTGACCTTCTATTCACTGCTGATCATCGCCGGTGCCGTGCTGGCCGCTGCCCTGGCCATGCGCCATGCCGAACGCCAGACCCTGGCGGACGATGCCGCCCGCGCCAATCAACAGCTCGCGCTGTATGCCAACTCGCTGCACACCCTGATTGAACGCTACCGCGCCCTGCCCGCCGTGCTGGCCCTGGACTCGGAGATGATCAACGCCTTGAAAGGCCCGCTGGATGCCACCACCCAGGACCTGCTCAACCGCAAGCTGGAACGCATCAACAGCGCCGCACAGTCTTCCACCCTGGAATTGATGGACCGCACGGGCCTGGCCGTGGCCGCCAGCAACTGGAACCTGCCCAGCAGTTACGTGGGGCACAACTACGCGTTCCGACCGTATTTCAGCCAGACCTTGAGCCAGGGCGCCGGGCGCTTTTATGCCGTGGGGGTGACCACCGGCATCCCGGGTTATTTTCTTTCCAGCGCGGTGGTCGACGAACACGAGCAGTTCCTCGGCGCCATGGTGGTCAAACTGGAATTCCCCGAACTTGAACGTGAGTGGGCCCAGGGGAACGACCTGCTGTTGGTCAGCGATGCGCGCGCAATTGTATTTATCGCTAATCAGCCGGGCTGGCGCTACCGCAACTTGCGTGCGCTGTCGGCCAGCGACCTGGCCGAACTCAAGGCCACCCGCCAATACGACAAGAAGCAACTGCAGCCGCTGGAGACCCGCACCTTGCAGCGCTTCGACGACAACAGCCACCTGATGCGCGTCAATGGCCCCGACGGCAGCGCCAACTACATTTGGGAGTCGCTGCCGCTTAAAGCCGAAGGCTGGACCCTGCACCTGCTGCGCAAACCCCAGTTCCCGTTTGAAGACCAGCGCAACGCCGGCCTCGCCGCCGCCGGGTCGTGGCTGGCACTGGTGTTTCTCGTGCTGTTCCTGAGCCAGCGCTGGCGCCTGGCGCGGTTGCGTCAACGCAGCCGCGAAGAGCTTGAGCAATTGGTAGAGGAACGCACCCAGGCCCTGCGCACCGCCCAGGATGGCCTGGTGCAGTCGGCCAAGCTGGCGGCACTGGGGCAGATGTCGGCCGCCCTCGCCCATGAAATCAACCAACCGCTGACCGCTCAGCGCATGCAATTGGCGACGCTGCGGCTATTGCTCGACCACGGCCGCGTGGACGATGCCTACCAGGCACTTACGCCGCTGGATGACATGCTCACACGCATGGCCGCGCTGACCGGCCACCTCAAGACCTTCGCCCGTAAAAGCCCCAGCGGCCTGCGCGAACGCCTCGACCTGGCCACCGTCGTCGACCAGTCCCTTCACCTGCTCGACGCACGCCTGCGCGATGAAGCGATCAGCACGGTGCTGGACGTGACGCGCCCCGCCTGGGTACGTGGCGACGCGATTCGCCTGGAGCAGGTGTTGATCAACCTGCTGCGCAACGCCCTGGACGCCATGGCCGACAAGCCGCGCAAACACCTGGAAATCCGTCTGCACGCCGACCAGCAGCTTTGGCGGTTAAGCGTCAGCGACAGCGGCGGCGGGATTGCCGAAGAACACTTGAACAACGTATTCGACCCCTTCTTCACCACCAAGCCGGTGGGCGACGGGCTCGGCTTGGGGCTGGCCGTGTCCTACGCTATCGTGCATGAACTGGGCGGTCGCCTGACCGCCGGCAACCGTGGCGACGGCGCGGTATTTACCCTGACCTTGCCTGTCGCGCTGGAGACGCCCGACCTATGTTGAACGCGGTGATTGTGGTTGATGACGAAGCCAGCATTCGTACGGCCGTCGAACAATGGTTGAGCCTGTCGGGGTTTGCGGTGCAGCTGTTCGGCCGTGCCGAAGAATGCCTGGCGCAGTTGCCCAGGGACTTTCCCGGCGTGATCCTGAGCGACGTACGCATGCCCGGCCTCAACGGCCTGGAGCTGCTGGCCGAAGTGCAGCGTCGCGATGCCGACTTGCCGGTCATCCTGCTCACCGGCCACGGCGACGTGCCGATGGCCGTCGAAGCCATGCGCGACGGCGCCTACGACTTCCTGGAAAAACCGTTCAGCCCGGACGCCCTGCTCAATAGCCTGCGCCGAGCGCTGGATAAACGCGGGCTGATCCTGGAAAACCGCCGCTTGCACCTGCAAGCCGATCATCGCGCCCAGCTGGAATCCAGCCTGCTCGGCGTGTCCAAGAGCCTGCAGAACCTGCGGCGCCAAGTGCTGGACCTGGCGACGCTGCCGGTCAACGTGTTGATCCGGGGTGAGACCGGCAGCGGCAAAGAGCTGGTTGCACGCTGCCTGCATGATTTCGGCCTGCGGGCGAAAAAGCCTTTTGTCGCGCTCAATTGTGCAGCGATCCCCGAGCAACTGTTTGAGGCCGAACTGTTCGGCCATGAAAGCGGCGCGTTCACCGGCGCCCAGAGCAAGCGTGTCGGCAAACTCGAGTATGCCCACGGCGGCACGTTGTTCCTCGATGAAATCGAAAGCATGCCCTTGGCCCAGCAGGTAAAACTGCTGCGCGTGTTGCAGGAACAGAAACTGGAGCGCCTGGGTTCCAATCAAAGCATTCATGTGGATTTGCGCATCATCGCCGCCACCAAGCCGGATCTGTTGGAAGAGGCCCGCGCCGGGCGTTTTCGCGAGGACCTGGCCTATCGTCTCAACGTCGCGCAACTGCGCCTGCCACCGCTGCGCGAGCGGCGCGAAGATATCCCGCTGTTGTATGAGCACTTTGCCCAGGACGCCGCTCAGCGGTTGGGGCGCACTGCCGAACCTCTAAGCGGCCCGGCGCTGGGGCGTCTGCTCAGTCATGACTGGCCAGGCAACGTGCGCGAATTGGCTAACGCTGCCGAGCGCCAGGTGCTGGGCCTTGGCGAGCCGGAACCGGAGGGCATCGAGGCCGGGCAATCGTTGGCGGCGCAGCAGGAAGCCTTCGAGGCGCACTGCCTGAAAGCCGCGCTGAGCCGGCATAAAGGCGATATCAAGGCGGTGCTGGCGGAACTGCAACTGCCGCGCCGCACCCTCAATGAAAAGATGCAGCGGCATGGGTTGGTGAGAGAGATGTTCCTCTGAGTTCAAGGCAGTGTGGCCTTGAAGGTGTCATCACAGGCATAAGCGGATTTCCGCTCACCTCCATCAAATCATCAGCAACATTCCGCTCAAAAAAAACCTGTAACCCGTCTAAATCGGGCCTTCATCTACCTGGCACAGCTCCTGCTATAGCCAGAACAGGCTGCGCACGCGCCGCTCCATAAAAACAACTAGATGAAGGATCCTTCAATGGATAACTCCAATACCTTGCCTGTGGGGTCGGCGGCTGCGCCGGCGAAAGAACGCACCACCTCCAGCCGGATCAGGTCGATCTTCAGCGGCTCCGTCGGCAACATGGTCGAGTGGTATGACTGGTACGTGTATGCCGCGTTTTCACTGTACTTTGCCAAAACCTTCTTCCCCAAAGGCGACACCACCGCCCAATTACTCAACACCGCCGCGATCTTCGCCGTGGGCTTTCTGATGCGCCCTATCGGCGGTTGGTTGATGGGCCTGTACGCCGACAAAGTCGGGCGTAAAAAAGCCCTGATGGCCTCGGTCTACCTGATGTGCTTCGGCTCGCTGCTGATTGCCCTGAGCCCAAGCTATGAACTCATCGGTATCGGGGCGCCAATCCTGCTGGTGTTTGCCCGTTTACTGCAGGGGCTGTCGGTGGGCGGCGAATACGGCACCTCCGCCACGTACCTCAGCGAGATGGCGACCAAGGAACGCCGTGGTTTCTATTCCAGCTTCCAGTACGTCACCCTGATCTCCGGCCAGCTCATTGCCCTGGCAGTGCTGATCGTCCTGCAGCAAACGCTGACCACCGAACAACTGTATGCCTGGGGCTGGCGTATCCCGTTCGCCATCGGCGCATTGTGTGCAGTGGTTGCGCTGTACTTGCGTCGCGGCATGGAAGAAACCGAATCGTTCACCAAAAAGGAAAAAGCCAAGGAAAGCGCGATGCGCACCTTGATGCGCCACCCCAAGGAACTGCTTACCGTTGTCGGCCTGACCATGGGCGGTACTCTGGCGTTCTACACCTACACCACCTACATGCAGAAATACCTGGTGAACACCGTCGGCATGAGCATCTCCGACTCCACCACCATCTCGGCGGCGACGCTGTTTCTGTTCATGTGCCTGCAACCGCTGGTGGGCGGCCTGTCGGACAAGATTGGTCGCCGGCCGATCCTGATCGCCTTCGGCGTGCTCGGTACACTGTTCACCGTGCCTATCCTCACCACCTTGCACACCATCCAGACCTGGTGGGGCGCGTTCTTCCTGATCATGGCGGCGCTGATCATCGTCAGCGGCTACACCTCCATCAACGCGGTAGTGAAAGCCGAACTGTTCCCCACCGAAATCCGCGCCCTGGGCGTGGGCCTGCCGTACGCCCTGACCGTGTCGATCTTCGGCGGTACCGCTGAATACATCGCGCTGTGGTTCAAAAGCATCGGCATGGAAACCGGCTACTACTGGTACGTCACCGCGTGCATCGCGGTGTCGCTGATGGTCTACGTGACGATGCGGGACACCCGCAAGCATTCGCGGATTACTACAGACTAAGCACCGACAGGCCAGGCACCAACGCCGATTTGATTGATGCTGTTTGCGCAGGCAGACACATCGAACAAATCGGCGTTTTTTTGTGCGCGGTATCTGTACTCGCCGTGCATTCCAACCGGCGTCCGGCCGCTATATACGTATCGTCGCGCAGCTGTCCGGGCCTTCTAGAATCGCGGTTTCAACTGCCGCGCCCCAAGGAAGAAGCCCCCATGACCACCAACAATCCGCTGCTGTTGCCTTATAAGCTACCGCCGTTCTCGGCGATACGCGCAGAACACCTGGTGCCCGCCATCCAGGCGATCATCGAGGACAATCAGATCGCCATTCCCTCGATCATCAGCAGCCAGACGCCCTTTCCAACCTGGGACGATCTGGTGCTGGCCATGGATGAACTGAACGCACGCCTGGAAGACACCCTCGGCGTCATCGAGCTTTTGGGGTCCACCCAGAGCGAGCCGCATTGGCAGGCGGCAATCGCCCGCTGTCAGGCCCTGGCGGAACGCTACCACTCTGGGTCCACCCACACTCATGCGTTGTACACACTGTACCGGCGGCTCGCCGGCAGCCCGATCGCCGCGCTGTTCGACGCTCAACGTCAAACGACCCTGCGCAAAGTGCTGCGCGAGTTCCACCTGGCCGGTATCGATCTATCGCTCGAGCAGCAGTTGCAGTTAAAAGCGCTGAACCTGCAACTGGACGGATGGCAGCGCGAGTACCTGGAGCGCGTGGAAAACGCCGACAAGGCATGGAGCAAACCGATTGAAGACCGCGCACTGTTAAGCGGCCTGCGCGACGACACGGTGGAGTCAATGCGGGAGGCGGCTCAAGCGCGTGGTCTGCCGGGCTGGCTGCTGACCCTCAGTGAAGAAACCTATCGAGAGGTCGTGACCTACGCCGACAATCGCAGCCTGCGCCAGGACATCATGACGGCCTATTACAGCCGCGCGTCAGACAACGAACCGGTGCTGGCGGCACTGCTCGACGTGCGTCAACAAAAAGCCCGATTGCTGGGCTACCCCAACTATGCCCAGTTGGCGCTGGTAGGCCAGATGGCGGACACCACCGAACAGGTCGTCACTTTTTTGCACCAGCAGGTTGAACAGTCGCGAAGCGCTTTTGCCCAGGATGCCGAGCAGTTGGCACAGTACGCAGCGCAACGGGGCATCACCGAGGTGCAGGCTTGGGACGCGGACTATTTCGCAGAAAAAATTCGCCAGGACACGGCAGGTATTTCCCAAACGGCACTGCGTGAGTACTTCCCATGGGAGGCGGTATTACAACGCTTGCGCACGCTGGCCAAGACCTTGTTCGGCGTTGAGCTGGTAGAGCAACCCACTGCCGACACCTGGCACACGGATGTGCGCACATTCGAGCTCAGGGAATACGCACAGCCGATCGGGCACTTGTTTATCGACCCTTACCGCCGCGAGGGAAAGTCGGGGCCAGGCTCCACCGTCGGCTTGCGCAATCGCCGAATCACCGCCGAAGGCCGACCCCACATGCCCATCGCGGTGCTGAATATGGCGTTGCCCGCGCCCACCCGAACTCAGCCCTGCCTGCTCGACCACTTGCAGTTGAGAATCTTGCTGCATGAGTTCGGCCACTGCTTGCAACACCTGTTAACCGCGGCACCGTACCGGATCATTTCGGGCGTCGGTGAGATGGGCCATGACACGGGTGAATTCGTCAGTCAGGTGTTCGAACAGTTCTGCTTTGAGCCGTCATTTCTGATCTGGCTGTCAGGCCATTTCAACACCGGGCAAGCGTTGCCGGACGCATTCGCCGAGCGGATTGCCCGGTACATCCACACTCAATCGAGCTGGGAAACCGCCAACGTGTTGCTCATGGCTCTGGTCGACTTCGAGCTGCATCGAACCTATGGCGACGGCCGTACGCCCATTAAAGTGTTCACCGCCGCCAATGCGAAAGTCGGGCTGCTTCAATGGCCCAAAGGCGCCCGGCCGATCCACCGCTTCGAACAACTGGCCGGGGACTATGGCGCCAGTGCCTATTCCTATAAATGGTCCGGTGTGCTTGCCACGCAGGCGTTTGCCCGGTTTAAACGTGACGGCCTGTTCAACCGCGCCACCGCAAAGGCCTTCCGTGAGGCATTCATTACCGGCGGGGATGAGCGTTCGCTGACGAGTTCACTGGCCATTTTTCTCGCTGACCAGCCTACAACGCCGGCCTGAGCGATCGGCAAAAGCAGGGCTGCCTGGTGGAAATCCATCGCCAGGCCTTGCACTATGGTGCCCCCTAGAAACAGACGCCCAGCAGGAACCCCGGCCATGTCCGACGCTATCCACTTCTACGAACCCGCCAAAGGCCACGGCCTGCCCCATGACCCGTTCAACGCCATCGTCGGGCCACGGCCCATTGGCTGGATTTCGTCGCACGACAGCGAAGGCCACCTGAACCTGGCGCCCTACAGCTTCTTTAATGCGTTCAACTACATTCCGCCGATCATTGGTTTTTCCAGCGTCGGGCGCAAAGACAGCCTGAACAACATCGAACAGACCGGCGAGTTTGTGTGGAACCTGGCGACCCGCTCGCTGGCTGAACAGATGAACCAGAGTTGCGCGGCGGTTTCGCCCCAGGTCAATGAGTTTGAGTTGTCCGGGCTGACGCCGGTGGCCTCGAAGATCGTCGGCGTACCCAGGGTAGGCGAGAGCCCGGTGTCGTTCGAGTGCAAAGTGACGCAGATTATTCAACTGCAACGCGCCGACAAGGCGCTTGTGCCGAGCTGGCTGGTGCTCGGCGAAGTGGTCGCGGTGCATATTGCCAAGTGGCTGCTCAAGGACGGCATCTACGACACTGCCGCCGCCGAGCCGATTTTACGCGGCGGCGGCCCGGCGGATTATTTCCAGGTGGGGCCGGAAGCACTGTTCAAGATGCACCGGCCCAAGTGATTGCAGTGCAACCACGCGGCTAAACGGCCGGAACTGTCCAGGACAGCTCGCCGTCCGCGTCGACATCGGTCAGCTGCTCAAGCTGCACGCTGGCCGCTTCGTCTGCATCGCTGGCCGTCTTGAATGTCTGCCCCTCGAGGATCTTGTGAAACCGCGGGGCGCCCATGCCGTCGAGTGCCTTGACGGCAACGGCGGCGCTGTAGCCGCCTTCGCCCGGTACTACGGCGGAAACGGCTTCGTGATGGGCAAATTGTTTACGTGCCATAGTGCAGGTCCTGGCCAATGGAAAGTCGGCCATTCTAAACCCTAACCGGCCAGTTGCAGGTACTCGCCGTAGGCTTTGACGGCGGATGCATCGGTGAAGGTCTGGAAGTCCATGCTGCGCACAACCATGTCGTTCAGCAACTCGGTGAAGATCATCAGGGTCGGGGAACTGAAGTAGGCGCTCATCGCCTCCTCGCTGCTCCAGGAGCCCGAAACCAGCCATACATCCGGGTCGGCCAGGGAGTGCTGCAACGAGAATTGCAGGCAACCCTGAGCCTGTCGGCCCGGTTCGATCAAACAGCTCAAGCGCGCACCCAGTTCGGTGCTGCACCCGGTACGGGCACGGATAAAGGCCATATGGCTCGCGGGAATGGGGGTGGACATGTTCGACTCTCCCGTTGAGAAGTGATGCTCGGCAAGCTCTGTGAGGGCGTGTTGCCACAGGATCAAAGATAGCGGCGCGGGTGTCGGCGCAGTTAGTCGATTCCTGCCGGCTTATTGCACAATCCTGCGAAAAGCGTAGGCAGGACGTTCGAGCTGCAGGTTTATTCCAAGCCCAAACGGCTTGTTTCAGTGAGATGACAGCGGCTTTACTTGCCTGATTCACGATACGCCGCAGGATCAGGCAAGGATTGTGCAGAATCGACGTAGCACTCTTTTAAAACCCACCGCTAAGCTGAGCGCCATCAAACCCGCGTGTAGAGGACGCCCCATGCCGACGCCCGACCTCAAGCCCATTCCCCTCGATGCCGAGATGGAAAAGCAGCGTGCCGAACTGGCCAGTATTGTGCACCGCCATACCTGGGAGGATGGTTCCTACGGCACGGCGATCACGTCGCTGTACCTGAACCGCCACAACACACCGCGTGATTTCATGCCGGTGCTGGTGGAGCCGGCATTGTGCATCCTCGCCAGCGGCAGCAAGGAAGTGCGCCTGGCCGACGAAATCTTTGCCTATGACCCGCTCAATTATTTAGTGTTCTCGGTCGCCATGCCGGTGGCGGGGCGGATCATCGACGCCACTGCGGAAGATCCCAACCTGTCGGTGCGCATCAATATCGACCCGGCCCAGCTCACCGCGCTGATCGCCGAAGCCGGCCCGATGGGCGTGCCGTCGCGCCCAACCTCGCGCGGCATGTACGTCGACCGCATCGACAACCAGTTGCTCGACGCCGTGCTGCGCCTGACCCGCCTGCTGGACACGCCCAAAGATATCGCGATGCTCGCGCCGCTGATCAACCGCGAAATCCTCTATCGCTTGTTGCGTGGCCCCCAAGGCTATCGCCTGTATGAAATTGCCGTCGCCAACAGCCAGAGCCATCGGGTGAGCCAGGCGATCACTTGGCTGAACCGCAACTACGAACAGCCGCTGCGCATCGATGACCTGGCCCGGGAAGTGAACCTGAGCGTCTCGACCTTGCACCACCGGTTCAAGGCGATTACCGCCATGAGCCCGCTGCAATACCAGAAGCAACTGCGCTTGCAGGAAGCCCGGCGCTTGATGATCGCCGAAGGGCTGGAGGCCTCGGCGGCGGGGTATCGAGTGGGGTATGAAAGCCCGTCGCAGTTCAGCCGCGAATACAGCCGGTTGTTTGGCGCGCCGCCTCTGAGAGATCTGGCCAGGCTGCGCCAAAGCATCTGACCTGATGAAGGTCAAACCGGGGGAGCCGGCTTGCCGCTTCCCCGGTTGATCCGCATGTATTCAGTCCAGGCCACGGGGTAATTGGAGCGTCACGCGCAAGCCGCCTTCGCGCAAATTCTGCAAACTCACTTCACCACCATGGCTATGGGCGATATTGCGCGCAATCCCCAACCCCAGGCCGTAGCCCTGCTGCTGCCCGGCCAGGCGAAAGTGCGGTTCGAACACCTGCTCCAGACGCTGTTCCGGCACGCCGGGGCCTTCGTCGTCCACATGCAGGATGAACTCGGCGCCGTTGTCCTCGATGTGCAAATGCGCGTTCTGCCCGTATTTCAACGCATTGTCGATCAGGTTGCCGATGCAGCGCTTGAGCGCCAGCGGCTTGCCCGGATAAGTGGTCAGGGCATGCCCATGCTGGGTCACTCGGCCATTGCCGTTGGGCGCAAGGTACGGCTCCACCAGGCATTCGAGGACGTGGTTGAGGTCCACCGGCTGGATGTTTTCGTGGATATCGGTGTCTTTCACGCATTGCAGCGCGCCCTTGACCAGCAACTCCAACTCATCCAGGTCACGGCCGAATTTGGTTTGCAGGTTCTCATCTTCAAGCAATTCCACACGCAGGCGCAGGCGGGTGATGGGCGTGCGCAAGTCGTGGGAGATCGCGCTGAATAACTGGCTGCGCTCGGTCAGGTAACGGCTGATGCGCTCGCGCATGGCATTGAATGCACGCCCCACCTCCACCACTTCGCTGCCGCCGCCTTCGGCCACCGGTTCCACATCCGCGCCCAGGGACATGTCCCGCGCCGCCCGCGCCAGGCGCTTGAGCGGCCGGCTTTGCCAATGCACCAGCAGGCCGATAAACAGCAGCAGAAAACCGCTGGTCAATACGATAAACCACACCTGTTGGGCTGGAAGGCCCTGCTCTTCAAGGCTGGTATAGGGTTCGGGCAACAACGAGGCAATGTACAGCCACTCACCAGGAGCGAGTTGAATCTGGGTGACCAGCACCGGCGGGTTGACCGGTTCCAGGGTCAACGCATAGTGAGCCCAGGAGCGCGGCAGTTCGTCGAGTTTAAGGCCGGCATTGAAGATGCGCAGGTCTTCGGCGCTGACGAACTCCACCGAGATATGCACATCGGCGCCAAGGGTCTGGCGCAACACGTCGTCCACCGCCACCAGCACCGCCTGCTTGCGCGGGGTTTCGGGCAATACCTGCATGTCCAGCGGGCGATCGTTGAGGGTCACCACAAAACGCGTACCGCCCATGCTGCGCAACTGGTCGAGTACCAGCGGGCGGTAGGCCACCGGCAACGAACGGAAGTAACTCACGCTGGCGGTCATTGAATGCGCCAGGCTACGGGCGCTGGTGACCAGGCCTTCCAACTGCGTGGCGCGCAGCTGCGAGACCCAGATCACGCTGGACAGCGCCTGGGCGAACAACACAGCGAGCAAGGTCAGCAGCAACATGCGCCCAAGCAGCGAGCGTGGCACGGGAAAACGACGGCGGCGTTCGCTCAGGTGCTCAGTGGGCATTGCCGGCAACCACTGTGGCTGCCAGTTGATAGCCGCTGCCGCGTACGGTGCGGATCAGGCGCGGCGGTTTCTCGGTGTCGCGCAGGCGTTGGCGCAGGCGGCTGACGGCCATGTCGACGATTCGGTCCAACGGCATCAGGTCGCGGCCACGGGTGGCGTTGCCGATGGTGTCGCGGTCGAGGATCTGCTGCGGGTGGTCAAGAAACAGCTTGAGCAGGGCAAAGTCGGCACCGGAGAGGATCACCTCTTCGCCGTCCACGTGAAACAGCCGGTGGCTGACCATATCCAGGCGCCATTCGTCGAACGCCAACACCTCGCCGCCACTGCTGCGCTCCTGGCCGAACTGGCAGCGACGCAGCAGTGCCTTGATCCGCGCCTGTAACTCGCGGGGGCTGAACGGCTTTCCGATATAGTCATCGGCGCCCAGTTCCAGGCCGATCACGCGGTCGGCTTCGTCGGAACTGGCGGTGAGCATGATGATCGGCACCTGCGCCTGGCGCGGGTGCTGGCGAATCCAGCGGCAGAGGCTGAAACCGTCTTCGTCCGGCAGCATCACATCCAGGATGACCAGGTCGCACGGCGCCTCGTTCATCGCCTGGCGGAACCCCGCGCCATCGGCCACGCCACGGACCTGGAAGCCGGCGCGACTGAGGTAGGTTTGCAGCAATTCGCGGATTTCCTGGTCGTCGTCGACGAGGAGAATCGATTTACTGATTACGCTCACGGGGTCCTCCTTGTTGTGGTGGCCTAGCTTAAATCATCTGTCGCCCTTGGGGGCCTTATCGCAAACAAGCCAGCGCCCACAGCCTGGAATCCATTCCAGGTGCGGGCGCTGGCTTGCCTGCGATGGCGCCTTTATGGTCTAGGCAACCGCCTGCTCAAGCGCCACGCCCGCCCCGGTCAGCCCGGAATACGGTGCGGTCACCAGCCATACCGGGATGCCTTTGAAGTAGTCGCTCATGCAGCCTTTGTCGGCAAAGCTGTTGGCGAAGCCGCTGGTGATGAAGAAGTCGGCAAACCTCGGTATCACCCCGCCCACGATATACACACCACCACGCCCGCCCGTGGTCAGCACGTTGTTGCCCGCCACGCGGCCCAGCCAGATGCAGAACTGGTCGAGGACTTCCATCGCCACCGGATCGCCCGCTAGGCCCGCCGCCGTGATGGCCTCGGGCGTTTCCAGTACCGGTGTGTGCCCGTCCACCGCACAAATCGCCCGGTACAGGCGCGGCAAACCGCCACCGCTCAACGCGGTTTCCGCACTGACGTGGCCGATCTCGCTGTAGATGTGTTGCCACAACTGGGTTTCGCGCGGGCTGCTCAGGGGCAGGTCGACATGGCCGCCCTCCCCCGGCAATGCCGCGTAACGGCCTGCGCCGAGGTCCAGCAGCGTACCGACGCCCAGGCCGGTGCCCGGGCCGATCACCACGGCCGGTCGCAATGGCTCCGGGGTACCTTCGCACACCACACGAAACTCGTCGGGCTGCAAGCGGGTCATGCCCAGGGCCATGGCCGAGAAGTCATTGACCAGCAGCAGTTCGTCCACCTGCAACGCCTGGCAAAAAGCCGTCTTGCTCAGGCGCCAGTGATTATTGGTGAACTTGAATTCATCGCCGCTCACCGGCCCGGCCACCGACAGGCACACCGCACCGATGTCGCCAATCGCCAGGCCTTCTTCGCTGAGGTAGACCTTGATGGCCTCCTCAGGGCTTGAGTGATCCGCCGTGGCCTGCACGCGGATCGAATGCAGTGCCTGATCCCGCCACAACGCAAAACGGGCGTTGGTACCCCCGATATCACCGACCAGCGCTAACTTCACTTAAGCGTCTCCAAGGCAGAGGTAAAGGCGCTGGCGCCCTGCTCTGCGGAGCTTGCGGCCAAGCGCATGAATGCAAACAACTCGCGACCGGCGCCCACGTTATTGCCCAACAGGCCCGTGGCAGGCGTGCGCGCTGCGAAAACTTCGGCGTCCACCTTAAGCTCCAGGGTGCCGGTGACGCCATCGACGCGAATGATATCGCCATCCTGGACCCGCGCCAGCGGCCCGCCGCTCTGGGCTTCGGGGTTGACGTGGATCGCGGCGGGAATCTTACCCGAGGCGCCGGACATACGCCCGTCTGTTACCAAAGCCACTTTGAAACCACGGTCCTGCAACACGCCGAGGAACGGGGTCATCTTGTGCAGTTCGGGCATGCCGTTGGAACGCGGGCCCTGGAAGCGCATCACCGCGACAAAGTCTTTTTCCAGCAGGCCCGCCTTGAACGCGTCGGCCAGGTCCTGTTGATCCTGGAACACCACCGCCGGTGCCTCGACCACCTGATGCTCAGGCGCCACGGCGGAGACTTTCATCACGCCACGGCCAAGGTTGCCTTCCATCACACGCAAGCCGCCTTCGGCCGAAAACGCACGGGCCACGGGGCGCAGGATGGTTTCGTCGAGGCTTTCGATGGGGCCGTCGCGCCAGATCAGTTCGCCGTCAACCAGGAACGGCTCCTGGGTGTAGCGGCTCAAGCCCTTGCCCGCCACGGTATTGACGTCTTCGTGAAGCAGGCCGGCTTCGAGCAGTTCGCGGATCAGGAACGACATGCCGCCCGCTGCCTGGAAGTGATTGATGTCCGCCTTGCCGTTCGGATACACGTGCGACAGGGTCGGCACCACCTCGGAGAGGTCGGCCATGTCCTGCCAGGTGAGGATGATGCCCGCCGACATGGCGATGGCCGGCATGTGCAGGGTGTGGTTGGTGGACCCGCCCGTGGCGTTGAGGGCGACGATGGAGTTGACGATGGACTTCTCGTCGACGATCTCGCCGATGGGCGTGAAGTTGCCGTTGGCCTTGGTCAGGCGCGTGACCTGATGCGCGGCCTCGCGGGTCAGTGCATCGCGCAGCGGCGTGTACGGGTTGACGAACGAGGCGCCCGGCAAGTGCAGGCCCATCACTTCCATCAACAGCTGGTTGGTGTTGGCGGTGCCGTAGAAGGTGCAGGTGCCGGGGCTGTGGTAGGACTTCATCTCCGACTCCAGCAATTCTTCGCGGCTGGCCTTGCCTTCGGCGTAGCGCTGGCGCACATCGGCTTTCTGTTTGTTGGAGATACCCGAGGGCATCGGCCCGCCGGGCACGAAGACCATCGGCAAGTGGCCGTAGCGCAGTGCGCCCATCATCAGGCCGGGAACGATCTTGTCGCAGATGCCCAGCATCAGCGCGGCGTCGAACATGTTATGGGACAGCGCTACCGCCGTGGACATGGCGATGACTTCGCGGCTGAGCAGGCTCAGTTCCATGCCCGGCTCGCCCTGGGTCACGCCGTCGCACATGGCGGGCGTGCCGCCGGCGAACTGGCCGACCGAGCCGACTTCGCGCAGGGCTTTCTTGATCTGTTCAGGAAAGTGTTCGTACGGCTGATGCGCCGAGAGCATGTCGTTATATGAAGAAACAATTGCCACGTTGGCGGCATTCATCATGCGCAGGCTGTTTTTGTCTTCGGTGCCGCAACCGGCCACGCCGTGGGCGAAGTTGGCGCACTGCAGCTTGCCGCGCATCGGACCGTCGCTGGCCGCGCCGCGAATGAGCGCAAGGTAAGCCTCGCGGGTGGCGCGGCTGCGGGCGATAAGCCGTTCGGTGACCTCAAGAACGCGGGGATGCATGTATAGAACTCCAGGCTAACGGATGTGGCGACCTGAGTGTCTATGCTGATCAAACGCCCGCCGCGCATCGGATGGCAGAGAGTCGTTTTGATCATCGGACCAGTTGATTCAGGTCACACGTTGTAGATTGAAAAAAATATTGACACTAAAAAGGCTTGTTTTCTATTTTTATGCGAATAATCTTGTAATTCTTACAACAAATCGACGATAGGCACCTTCCAATGACTCTACGTATCGCAATCAATGGTTTTGGCCGTATCGGCCGTAATGTCCTGCGCGCACTGTATACCCAAGGCTACCGCCAGGATTTGCAGATCGTCGCTATCAATGATCTGGGCGACAGTTCAATCAATGCCCACCTGCTCAAGTACGACACCGTCCATGGCACATTCGACGCAGAGGTCGCCCACGATCAGGAAAGTCTGACCGTCAATGGCGACCGGATCGCGGTCAGTGCCATTCGCAACCCGGCCGACCTGCCGTGGGCCGCGCACCAGATTGACGTGGTGTTCGAATGCACCGGTCTGTTCACCGACCGTGACAAGGCTGCCGCCCATATTAGCGCCGGCGCGCGCAAGGTGATCATCTCCGCCCCGGCCAAGGGCGCGGACGCGACCGTGGTCTACGGTGTAAACCATGACATTTTGCGTCAATCGCACCAGATCATCTCCAACGCATCGTGCACCACCAACTGCCTGGCGCCGGTCGCCCAGGTGCTGCACCGCGAGCTGGGCATCGAAAGCGGCCTGATGACCACGATTCACGCCTACACCAACGACCAGAACCTCACCGACGTCTACCACACCGATCCGTACCGCGCCCGTTCGGCCACGCAAAACATGATCCCGAGCAAGACCGGCGCCGCTGAAGCCGTCGGCCTGGTATTGCCGGAACTGGCGGGCAAGCTGACCGGCATGGCGGTGCGCGTGCCGGTGATCAACGTGTCGCTGGTGGACCTCACCGTACAACTGAAAAAAGAAGCCACGGCCGACGAAGTCAACGCGCTGTTGAAACACGCCAGCCAGCACTCGAAAATTCTCGGCTACAACACCCTGCCGCTGGTTTCCAGTGACTTCAACCATAACCCGCTGTCGTCGATCTTCGATGCCAACCACACCAAGGTGAGCGGCAAGTTGCTCAAAGTGCTGGCGTGGTATGACAACGAGTGGGGCTTCTCGAACCGGATGCTGGATAACTGCCTGGCGCTGTGTAACGCCGAATGATCTGAATCTGAGCGCAGGTTTAATTGAAGCGGGCTTGTGTGGGAGCGGGCTTGCTCGCGAAGACGGTGTGTCAGTCGATGGATATTCCAACTGACACACCGCCTTCGCGAGCAAGCCCGCTCCCACATGGGTTGTGTACGCCCGCTTCCACGAAGGTCAGCAGAATAGCCACTTGCCATTTCAGTTGATGATAAGCATTATCATTAACTGCATATCGGTCTGGTATCACTGTGAGCCAATCTCGCTTCAACGACGTCTTTCTCACCCAACGGGTGATCCTGCTACGCACTCTGCAACGCATGGTCAATAACCACAGCACCGCCGAGGACCTGTTGCAGGAAACCTACCTGCGCGTAACGCGAGCCCTGAGCGAGCGGCCGATCGACCACCTTGAACCCTTCGTCTACCAGACAGCGCGTAACCTGGCACTGGATCATTTGCGTTCGCGCAGGATTCAAGCCCGCACTCTGCAGGAAGATGTGCCGCTGGATATCCTGCAAAGCGTCGCCGCGCCGATCAGCACACCCGAAGACGCCACCCAGGCCGAGCAATTGCTTGAGCACCTGAGCGTCAGCCTGGGCCAGTTGAGCGCCCGCCAGCAACAGATCTTCATCCTCAGCCGCTTGCACGGGTGCAGCTACCAGGAGATTGCCGACCAGCTGCAAGTGTCCTTGAGCACCGTGCAAAAGGAACTGAAATTGATCATGGCCATCTGTGTAGGTGTGGCCGAACGGTTGGATCAGCCTTAAGCTCCATCCGGCAGAGGTGTCGACCCAGGCTGTAGGAAAAATGAATAGAACGTGGCGAAGACCCGAGGAACACCGTGACGGACCCGAATAAACTGCGCCCCCATGAGCTGGCTCATGAGGTGCTGCAAGACACGGCCATGGACCAAGCGCTCGATTGGCTGATCGCCTTGCAGTGCCCGCAACCCGGCCAACAAGTCGCCTTCGACGCCTGGCTCGCCAAAGACCCGGCGCACGCCCTCGCTTTCACCAAGGCCCAGGCCGCCTGGGGTGGCGCGCCGGTGCACAGCGCCGCCGTGGCGTTGGCCGCGCCGCGCAGACCCAGCGCCTGGCGCCGGATCAAACCGCATTGGAAACCCCTGGCGACCGCCGCCGTGCTGCTGCTTGGTCTGTTCAGCTTCAGCAACCTGCCGGTTCGCCTGCAGGCCGACCACCTCACTGTGGTGGGTGAGCGCCAGCGCCTGCAACTGGATGAGGGTTCCAACGTACTGTTGAACACCAATTCAGCGTTCTCCAGCAGCATCAAGGACCACCAGCGCATTGCGCGCCTATACCAGGGCGAAGCGTTTTTCGATGTCGCCCCCGCCCGCGGACTGCCGCTGGAAATCGACGCCGGCCCCGTGCGCGCCAGCGTGCGCGACACCGCGTTCGCCGTGCGCTATCTGGATGGCGAAGCCCAAGTGCAAGTGCAACGCGGTGATGTCGATCTAAGCAATACCTTCGACGACGCTCGGGTGCGCCTGAGTGCCGGTGAAAGCATCCGCATCGGCCCCAAGGGGTTCGGCCAGCCGGCCAAGCTGGACGCCGGCAAGGACCTGGCCTGGGTTCAAGGCCGGCTGGTATTCGAAAACTGCCCGATGAGCGAAGTACTGGCGGAGCTGCGTCGCTATTATCCGGGCTGGATCGTCAACACCAACGACACGCTCGCCGACGTCGCCGTCACCGGTAACTACCGTCTCGACCAGCCATTGGACGTGGTGCGCTCCCTGGCCCACATCACCTCGGCCAAGCTGTCGGAATACCCGGCGCTGGTCATCCTGAACTAAATGAGAATTATTTTTACTCGAAGCTGACCGACGATACGTCTCGTTATAGCCAATGCAACTGATTCCTATTTGGATCGGTTCGCAACTATAAGATTCGTATCTCCGGAGCGCTCTCGATGTCTTCTCGTTTCAACCGCCGGCCTTGTTCGCCCATCCTGACCTTGCTGACCGCCGCCATTCTGATGGCCGGCGCGCCGGCGATGGCCGCCACTGCCGCGCAACCTGCGCCGCGCAGCCACGGCAACTACAACTTCAGCATCGAACAGCAACCACTGGTGTCGGCGCTGAACGCTTTTAGCGGCGTGACCGGCTGGCAAGTCGGCCTGCCGGCCGAATTGGGCCAGGGTGTGTCGTCCCCTGGCGTGCGCGGCGCGTTGCCGCCGGAGAAGGCGCTGGAACGGCTGTTGGCGGGGACCAACCTGAGCTATCGCAAGCTGAGCAATAACAACATCGTGCTGGAGAAACGTGCCGCCGACAGCGCCCTCAACCTGCAACAAGTGACCATCAGCGCCACCCGTACCGAGCAGGACGTGAACAGCGTACCGAGCATGGTCAGCGTGCACGACCGCCAGGCGCTGGACCGTCAGAACGTCAACAACACCCGTGAACTGGTGCGTTACGAGCCGGGCGTGTCCGTGGGCGGTGCCGGCACCCGCTCGGGCAACGCGGGCTATAACATTCGCGGCATCGACGGCGACCGCATCCTCACCCAGGTCGATGGCGTCGAAGTACCGGACAACTTCTTCAACGGCCCCTACGCCAAGACCCGTCGCAACTACGTCGACCCGGAAATCGTCAAGCGCGTGGAAATCCTGCGCGGTCCGGCCTCGGCCCTGTACGGCAGCAGCGCCATTGGCGGCGCGGTGAGCTATTTCACCCTCGACCCGGATGACATCATCAAGCCCGGCCAGGATGTCGGCGCCCGCCTGAAGAGCGGCTACAGCTCCGCCGACGAAAGCTGGCTGACCTCCGCCACCGTCGCCGGCCGCGTGCAGGACTTCGACGGCTTGCTGCACCTGAGCCAGCGCAACGGCCATGAAACCGAATCCTACGATGGCAACAACGCCACCGGCCTGGCCCGTACCGGCGCCAATCCGGAAGACGCCCGAACCACCAACGTGCTGGCCAAATTGGGTTGGAATTACGGCGACGACAACCGCATGGGCCTGACGTACGAAAAGTACAAGGATGATCGCGACGTCAACCTGAAGAATGCGGTGGGCGGCCCGTTCATCGGTGGCCGTGGTTTCAACCTTTACCGCGACCGTCGCGGCAACGACACCATCACCCGTGAACGTTTCGGCCTGGAAAACAGCTTTGCCCTCGAATCGCCGATCGCCGACCGCATCAAGACCAGCCTCAACTACCAGATTGCCAAGACCGACCAGACGACGGCTGAAACCTATCAGTCCGGCCGCCGCGTATTGCGCACCCGCGACACGCTGTACGAAGAAAAACAGTGGGTCTTCGATGCCCAACTGGACAAGGCCTTCAGCCTCGGCAACAGCGATCACCAAGTGACGTACGGCACCACCCTCAAGCAGCAGAAAGTCACCGGCTCGCGTGAAGGCGGCGCCACCTGCCTGGCGGTCGGCAGCGGCTGCACCGCCATCGGCGCGCCCAGCCCGGTAGCCAGCGACAGCGTGAAGAAATCCAGCGACTTCCCCGACCCGACCATCAACACCTATTCGCTGTTTGCCCAGGATCAGATCATCTGGGACAAATGGACCTTCCTGCCCGCCGTGCGCTACGACTACACCCGGCTCAAGCCCAAGCTGACCGACGAATTCCTCAACACCGTCAACCCTACCGGTGCGTATGCGGTCGACGGCAAGGACAAAACCTGGCATCGCGTCACGCCCAAGTTCGGCCTGACCTACGCGCTGACCGATCAATACACCTGGTTCGGCCAGTACGCCGAAGGTTTCCGCACGCCGTCCGCCAAAGCGCTGTATGGCCGTTTCGAAAACCTCAACCTGGGCTACACCGTGGAGCCCAACCCCGACCTCAAGCCGGAAACCAGCAAAGGTATCGAAACCGGGCTTCGCGGCAAGTTCGACGAAGGCTCGTTCGAAATCGCCGTGTTCTATAACAAATACCGCGACTTCATCGACGAAGACAACGCGGTGGTCGGTGGCACCGTCGAGCAGTTCCAGGCGGTGAATATCAAACGCGCCACTATCAAGGGCGCGGAAGCCAAGGGCCGTCTGAACCTGGACACATTCGGCGCGCCGCAAGGCCTGTACACCCAAGGTGCGGTGTCCTACGCCCATGGCCGCAATGACGACAACGGCGAGCCGCTCAACAGCGTCAACCCGCTCAAGGGCGTATTCGGCCTGGGCTACGACCAGGAAACCTACGGCGGCCTGCTGAGCTGGACCCTGGTGAAAAAACAGAATCGCGTCGACGGCAGCACCTTCCACGCCCCGGACGGCGATACCAGCGGCCCGTTCAAGACGCCGGGCTTCGGCATTCTCGATCTGACCGCCTACTACAAAGTCACCCACGACGTAACCATCAACGGCGGCCTCTACAACCTTACCGACAAGAAGTACTGGAACTGGGATGACGTGCGCAGCTACGACAGCGTCGGCGAAGCCGCGGTGACCGGCCCGGCCAACCTTGATCGCCTGACCCAGCCGGGTCGCAACTTCGCGATCAATGTGATCTGGGACATCTGACGACACCCGCCGCACCTCGCCGCGATGAATGCGCGGCGAGGTGAGGATTTTTTACTGTGCCGCGTCTTCCTGTTCGTCTAGTTGATAACCGCTCTCTTTAGAGCTGCAAGGCGCTACCCCTCTCAAGGACTTTTTTCATGACCACTTCTCCTACCGCAGAACGTGCACGCCTGCGCTCCCAGCGCCTGAACCAGATCACCCACGAGCCGCACACCAGGCTCGATGCGTTGGTAAAGGCTCACGCCCCGTTTGAAACCCAGGCCAACTTCGCCCGCTTCGTGGTGGCGCAGTACCTGTTCCAATCGGAGCTGGTCGCGCTGTACAACGATGCCGAACTGAACCAGATCATTCCGGACCTGGCCGAGCGCTGCCGTGCCGAAGCCGCCAAGCTCGACCTGGGCGACCTCGACACCGACGTGCCGCCACCGGTTGCCGGCGCCGTGCACAACCCTGGCTGCGCAGAAGCCCTGGGCTGGTTGTTCGTTTCCGAAGGCTCCAAACTCGGCGCTGCATTCCTGATCAAACGTGCCGTGGGCCTGGGCCTGAGCGAAACCTTCGGCGCCCGACATCTGGGCGAGCCGGCGGGCGGTCGTGCCGAAGGCTGGAAACGCTTCACCCGCATCCTTGATGGGCTGGTATTGAGCGCCGAGGAAGAGGCCGCAGTTGAGAAAGGCGCAATCGATGCGTTTGTGCGCTTCACCGTATTGCTGGAACAGGCGTACGCTAGCGCCCCCGAGCTGGCATAAATGTTCCGGTAGAAACGATTCAAGGTGGGCGCTGGCTTGCCTGCGCCCACACTTGATCGCAGCCCATTCGCCCTGTTCTCTCCCATCAGAAAAGCTTCAGCATGACCGGCAAAACCCAATCCACCTCTAAAATCGCGCAGATCCTCTTCGGCCTGCTGGCCTACGTCAGCCTGGGGATCGGCCTGGTGGCGATTGTCATACCGGGTTTGCCTACCACCGAATTCATCCTGCTGGC
The DNA here is from genome assembly GCF_030147005.1 of Pseudomonas sp. GTDB lineage: Bacteria > Pseudomonadota > Gammaproteobacteria > Pseudomonadales > Pseudomonadaceae > Aquipseudomonas. Next base: position 708 of record NZ_JASLAW010000199.1, on the reverse strand, counting down.
CGCCTGGGCCGCGACTAAAAGCTCACCCCGTCTCAGCGCCTGGCTGGAAAACCATCGGCTGTTCGGGCCGATCCTGTTCAATTGGCGCAATGGCAAGATCATCGCGCGCCGGGCCAAAGTCAGCGCCACCGTGAGCATGGTGCTGTGCGCCGCGCTGATGCTGGTGATGCTCGATTACGGCTGGCCGATCTACCTGGCAATCGCCGGCATGAGCCTGGGCAATGTGTGGATCTGGTCTCGCCCCGAGCGGCTTGCACGCCCCGTATAACGTGCCGTGCAGGCGCTACCGCTCATCGCCTGACGCTCATGAATTGATTTGTTACGCCGATGTTTCAGACAGGTGCCGAATGGACTTGGCTCTGCTGCGTGCATCTCAATAAGTCCATTCGTGAGTGAATCTATGTTCGACACCCTCTCCATTCGCCTGAAAATCGTGCTGCTGTCGGGCCTCTGCCTGTTAGGAGTCATCGCACTGGTGGTCGGCATCAATATCTACACCACCAACCAGAACGACCAACTGGTCAGTGACTCAAGCTCACGAATGCTGACGGCCAGCGTAGAACAGCTGCTGCAAGCCAAGGCAGCCGAACAGGCCGTGCAATTGCAGAAAACCTTCAACGAAAACCTGCTGACGGTCACCGCCCTCGCCGACCAAATCAAAGACCTGCGGAACCTGGGGGCCAAGCGTTCCCTGGAGGCCGGTGCGCT
>NZ_JASLAW010000141.1 GCF_030147005.1 Pseudomonas sp. | reverse complement strand
TGGTTTTAATCAAAATGAAGATAATTTGTACTTGGTGGGTGGGGAGTACAACTATTGGGCCGAGGAAAAAGTCATTGATGTCGCTGCTAATAATGCTGTATTGAGCGCTGTTCGCACGACTTACAATAAATTTCATCTGTTGATCGAAGAGCAAATCCTGCGTGAGGGCACTCGCACTATCAGGACGGTTGCTTATAACGTGGTGCCCGGGCTCTTTCCTGCACAGCCTGCCAACCTTCATCTCCCCAGGCTCATCACCACATGCTATTCGTTGGTGGCTGGCGGTATGAAGCGCGCAACCACTGTGGCGATCGAGACCGACGATTATGGCAACGAACTAAGCTGCACCGAACCTTCCGGCGTACGCACCGAATACAGCTACTACCCAATCGCAGGCGAACCCGGAAAATGCCCCGCCGACCCTCACGGGCTTTTCCAGCGTTACTTGAAACAGGAAAAAATCATTCCCGCCGACGCGACAGCCGCTCCCCGAATCACCCAGCAAACGCACACTCAGGTACGGACGGCGCAGGGCGACTATTTTGTTCTGCGGCTTGGCGCGGCTCGCGACGGAGCGGTGCAGACCCTGCACACGTATCACGAGGCGGCTGGCGACTTCTCACTGAATGGCCGGCTCAGAAGCAACACCACCACAATTGACAACCTCGCTCAGGTCACTGATTTCACTTACACCTTTGAAGGCGACACGATGACTGAAACCCGTCGCTTCAAGGGGCGAGAGGCGGGCCAATGGCTGGATTCGGTCCGTATGTTGTCGCTGACCAATCGCAGGGTGCTTGCCCTGAAGAACCCCGCTGGCGTCAGGCTGGAATTGAGCTTCGATGTCACCGGTCGGTTGACTTCCGAATCCACTGCGCCAGGCGGCCCGCAAAATGCCGGACGCCAATATGCCTACCATTACGCATCCGCTAGCCAGCAGGCCAACCTGGTCACCACTGATGCACTGGGCAACAAAGTCATTACCTATTTCGATGGCATGGGGCGCCAGGTATCAACTGCGCAGGTACTGGACGAAGACACACTGAGGCCCATCAGCAGCCGTCGGTATGACGGGCAGGGGCGCTGCGTGGAAGAGACCTGCATTGACTACTTGGGAGAAGCTGACCAGCGTGCGTTGAAAACCCTGTTTGCGTATAACGCTTGGGGCAATCCAAGTCGCACTACCCATCCTGACGGACGTGTGCTGATTGATGAATACGACCCTCTTCACCACTTGAAGAAGGCCGGTGTAAGAGGGCAGGCGCAGTGGGAAACCACTTTTAATCAATATGACCAGCCGGCGAGGATGATACGTGTCGGCGCGGCGGGCGAGCGCCTGGAAATGGAGACCCGGACCTATGACGGCCTGGGCCGCTGCACCACGGTCGTCAACGCCAGGCAGACCACAACGGCTTATACCTACGATGCGTTCGATCGGGTGGTCAACATTCGCGAGACACCCTCCGACGGCACGGCACCGCGTGAGCGCGTGGCCACCTACATGGCAGGTACCAGTGAGGCATTGGTAAGTGCGATTTCAATGGACGCCAAGCGTTTGGGCACCAGCACCTACGACAGCCTTGGACGCTTGAAGTCACAGACACGTGGACTACGCGATGCGCCGGGTTACGCCTGGGAATACCCGACGAACTCAGTCAACCCAAGCGTATTCATCAGCCCACGCGGGGATCGGCAGGTGCAAATTTTTGACGAGCAACTCGATGTTCTGACCGAGGCGCGGATGCCGGGGTTTGCGCCGATGCTGTTCAGCCACGACCCCAGAAGTGGTGCGCTTATCAGTTCGCAGATGTCCGGCTTTAAACATGAGCTGACGTATGACAACTACGGGCACCCCTCAAGCGATGTCCAGACTGCCGACGGCAAGGTGTTGACGCAAAATCAGGTGTATTCGCCCAACGGGCGCCTGTTGCGGCATACCTCGGCCGATGGGCAAACCAGCGCGTTCGAGTACGACGCTCTGGGGCGTCTCGACCGCATGCTGGCCGGTGCCATGGTGATGACAAACGCCTATGACGATGTCGGCCGCCTCACACGGGTCTCGACCACTCAAACGGATAATGCGACTGCCGTTGACGCGAAGATCACCTTCGATGCCTGGGGGCGCGAGTCCAGCCGCACACTTGATGTTTCGGCACGCACATACCAACGCATTGCCAGTACCTATCACCCGGATGGCCTGCTGGCTACAAGGCGAATACTCGATGCCCAAGAGCAACTGGTGATCGGTGAAATATTTACCTATGACGGTTATGGCCGGCTCAGCGAATATCGCTGCGAGGGTAAAGAGTTTCCCGTGGACCGGCTGGGGCGCGGCGTTATCCGACAATGTTTCCAGCACGATGGCCTCGACAATATTACGCAGGTCGACACCTATTTTGCCGATGGTACCCATGACGTCAGCGAGCGCTCATTTACCTATAACGACCCAACCCAGCTATCACAGGTGACGCACACTCACCCCGCGCAAACACGGATCCTGATTTACGATGTGGCGGGTAATCTGCTGGAGGGGGCGCCAGGTCGTGTATTTACCTTCAATGCACTCGACCAGTTGACCGCCGTGCAGACAGAAACCTTTACCTATTCTTACCAATACGACGCCGAGTTCCGGCAAATACTGGCCGCCCGTGGCAGCGAGCCTGCGGTCATGCTCGCCTATACCGGCGACCGGCTTGATGCACTGGTCGAAGGTAACAAGAAGGTCCATTACTGGCGCGGTGCGGATACGGTTTTGGCCCGAACCGGCGGCGTGGATGGCGAGCAGCAGCACTTGGTGGACGCGTCGGGTAGTGTGCGTGCCATTGCGGGGGCGGGGCAGCCGACCCTGGGGCGTCATTACACACCCTACGGCAACGCGTATGTTTCCTTGGATGGCAAGGCCCGCACGATGGCCGACCTGCAAGTGCCTGCGTTCAATGGCGAACGGCTGGACATCCCGGCCAATCTTTACCACTTGGGCAACGGCCGGCGGGCTTACGACCCGGAGTTGATGATCTTTCTGTCGCCCGACCCCTTGAGCCCATTTGGTGAAGGCGGCATCAACAGCTACGCCTATTGCGCCTGTGACCCTCTTAACCGGTCTGATCCCGAGGGTTTGTTCCTCAACTCGCAGCACTGGTTGTTAACATTCGCCTTTCTCTAGCGCTTTCGGTGGCAGGCGTGGTGACAGGGGGCAAGAGTCTTTTGATTGCTATGGCGATGGGCACGGCACTGACGTCGAAGGCCGTCGCGGTTGCCTCCGCCGCAGCGGGTGTAGTCGCCGGCATCTTGGGTGTCGCCTCGCTGAGCGTAGCGGAAGTGGACGCACAGCAGGGCTGGGACCGTTCGAACCACATCCAGGGCCTGAATATCGCAACCGTTGTCTTTTCGTTGGGAAGCGTGGCGACCAGCCCGACATCAATATCCGGATACCTGAGTCTTTCCCATGATGTTTACGGCTTAATCGATATGGAGCATGAGCCGCAGGCCAGTGAAGCGCAAAAGCGTTCTGAAAAGCGCTTGGGCGCAGGCTCGTCTGCTGGTAGGCGCGTCGCGAGTGCTAATTACAGGTTTACCGATGCTGTCGGCGTCAGCCCATTCAGCAAAAGCTACGATGCTTTCCGCTCTACCCCGAAATTGAGCAACCTGAAAAGGCTGCCCGACCGCAATCAGAGGGCGGATACCGAGCCGACACATAATGGAGCCAATCATTTTGTGGACAGCGTTGGCGACAGTGCACATTACGTCAAAGAGTTTCGTAAGGAGATTAATCTTATTCGCCAGCGGATTCTCAGCGAGCTGGCATAACCGTTGGCGAAATTATTTCCTTTCAATCTGAGAAGACGCCGCGTCCTGTTAGTTCTGACAGTGGACGGCGTGTTTCGTCGAAGATTAACTATGGGTGCTTAATCAATTTCAGACTGACTATTGTGACGTCCGGTACGCGTACTGGGCACAAGGAGAAAAATTATGGCGGCCGGTGATGTGCATCTTGATTATTTTAAAATCGAACTTCCCAGCGGTCACCTCTATACCGATGAGCTTTATGCCAATGCGCGCCATCAATGCCAAGTGGTATTGACCGTTCTTAAGTTGGTTGAAGATGAGAATGGCTCTTTGGTTGGTACGCCGTTAACACAGACTGAAATTGACAGTGCAGAGATTACCGCTTATGGAGCGACAGCAGCACCGTTACCGCCTGGTTGGCATTGTGATACTTGGAAAAATAAATATCTTCCTGGGCTGTGGAAGCAGGGCGTTGACATCCAACCGGAAAGCGCAGGTTCGGAACCTGTATTGCCCTGTCTAAAGAGCGATCCCAAGCAAAGCATAGCGCGTTACATGCGCTTCGATTCGGGGCGTGGCGTAGAGATGAAACGTTTCATGGGGCGTATTGTTGTCGGTGGTAAAGTCTACACAACCAACAGTAGTCATGATGGGGTTATTTTCAATTCTTACGTCGATATTCAGCCTACCCTTCCTTATCGTCTGAGTGTGGCGCAAATGGCTCAATATGTTGATTTCGATGCTTTTAATGGAAAGGTTGCTGGTGATTTCGTTGATATAGATATCTATTACTGGATGCCCCCGGCCGGTTTGGAGTTCTTAGATAATTTCGGCTTGGATAGAACGGTGTATGTAAATTATGACGGGCTTAAGTTTGATACGTCCTTTGTCTTTCAAGCCGGCCATGGAATTCGCAAGAAAGGTGGGGTTGTAATGGGGACTGGAAGCACCAGAGTGTATGACATTCACCGGGGCGCTGCGGGCGGAGCGGGCGGAGGGGATCAGTACGTAAGAACTGATCTTTACCCGACAATTATGCGAGCGGCGCGCTACAGTGGCTGGATGGATACGCCAGATGGCGAAACCGCTAGCCCATGGCGTTTACAGGACAACTACGGCTGTGACCATGTTTTTTCTATTGGCTGGGGCGATAACAGGAATCTCCTGGAGTTGAGGGGTTAAGTGCAGTTCATACGCGTCACCCTCACGCTGATGGTTTGTTGAACAAGGAGTTCAGCTTTATGAATGTCTACTCAAATGCATTCAACTTCAGCGCTCAATTGAATGTCGCGGTCGACCCGCGCACAGGCCAGTATGTGAGCAGAGTCAAACTGGCAACTCTTTATCCACAGGGGCCGTTGGAGGTCAGTCGCGACATCATACTCTCGTTTTCCATGTTGAACTCGCAAGTCTCAGATAACTACGGGGCCGGATGGAGTCTGAATGAGTCCGCATTTGACTCGACCACTTCAAGGCTGACACTGCTGACCGGCGAACAGTTTCAGACCCAGGGCTTGCCGCCGGTGGGTGGCACGCTGGTGATCAAGGATCGCAAGCTCAAGGATGTCGTGGTCAAGCGCGTGGGGGAATCTACGTTCCATATTATTTACAGTGACGGCACCGTTGAAATACTAGGCCGCTCCCGTACCTCCGGGCCCTATAGAATCACCGCCATCCTATTTGAGAACGGTGAACGGTTGAGTTTTTCATATCTCAGTGGTGGCCCGTTGGAGCGTATTCTGGACAACAACGGGGACGCGTTGCTGTTGTTGGGTTACGTGGATGGCTTACTTGTAACGGCCGATGTGCGCACTGACGGCGGACGTTATGCGCGCACGCGAATCGCCTATGGTAATACCAACAATCAGTTGATCAGCGTCACCGTTCCCTATGACCGCACGCAAACACCGCCAGGCACTGCAGCCTATACCTTCGTGTATGGTCAGCCGTTCAAAAATGGCCTGATCGCCATTACCGAGGTCAAGTCGCCGATGGGGGGCAGCGAGCGGATCAGCTATGAAGAAAATGGCCACGAATATATAAGCGGGCAATTTATTCCACGCGTTGTGGGATGGCGGCAAACGCCAGCCGCTGGTCAACTTACGTTAGCCAAGTCCTATGACTACAGTGCAGGGCTGAATTTTACCGGTTATCCATTTAGCGATGGTTTTAATCAAAATGAAGATAATTTGTACTTGGTGGGTGGGGAGTACAACTATTGGGCCGAGGAAAAAGTCATTGATGTCGCTGCTAATAATGCTGTGTTGAGCGCTGTTCGCACGACTTACAATAAATTTCATCTGTTGACCGAAGAGCAAATCCTGCGTGAGGGCACCCGCACTACCAGGACGGTTGCTTATAACGTGGTGCCCGGGCTCTTTCCTGCACAGCCTGCCAACCTCCATCTCCCCAGGCTCATCACCACATGCTATTCGTTGGTGGCTGGCGGTATGAAGCGCGAAACCACTGTGGCGATCGAGACCGACGATTATGGCAAAGAACTAAGCTGCACCGAACCTTCCGGCGTACGCACCGAATACAGCTACTACCCAATCGCAGGCGAACCCGGAAAATGCCCCGCCGACCCGCATGGGTTGTTCCCGCGCTATCTCAAGCAAGAGCGTCTCATCCCGGCCGGGGGCACGCCGGCAGCCCGACTCACCGAGTACACCCACACGCCTGTACCCGCGTCGGGCGGCAGTTATTTTGTGCTTCAGCAATCGAGTAGCCAGGCCGGCATCGTCAACTTGCAGCAAACGTATTACGAAACGCCTGTCGGACTGGCCGGCCGGTTGAAGAGCACCACCAGCATCATTGACGGGCTGTCGTTGGTGAGCAATTTCAGTTACACCGTCAACGGCGATAGGTTGAGCGAAACCCGACGTTTAGAGGGAAGGGAGGGGCAATGGCTGGAGTCGGTGCGCACCCTCTCTCTGGTCAACCGTCGCCCGTTGTCGATGACGCGAGACGGAGACAGCACCCTGGCGCTGGCATACGACGTCAATGGCAGGTTGATTGCGGAAACGGCGTCGCCCGGCGAACCGCAGCAAGCAGTGCGTCGATATGCATATCACTTTGCAACGCAAGGTCGACGTGCTCATTTGATCACTACCGATGCGCAGGGCAACCGGGCGATTACTTATTATGATGGCTTGGGACGCCGGGTTTCCGAAGCTCAGCTTATGAGCGATGACTCAGAGCGTGCCACGGGAACCTGGCTTTATGATGCACAGGGGCGGACGCTGGAGAAGGTCAATAACGACTACTTGCCCGACGGTATCCGTTCGCTGAAGAGCACCCACACCTACAGTCGTTGGGGCAACGCCAGTCGTGTGACCCGCGCCGATGGCAGTGTGGAGATCGATGAGTATGACCCGCTGCTCAATATGAAAATAGAGGGCGTCGAAGGCGGCGAGCGGCTAATTACCTATTTTAACGATCACAATCATCCGATAAAGATCGAACGTCTCGACACTGCCGGTAACAGCGTTGAAATGGAGTCGCGCACCTACGATGGCTTGGGTCGCTGCCTGTCTGTGCTGGATATCGATAAAAACTTTACCGAATTCACCCATGATTCGCATAGCCGGCTGCTGTCGAGCCTTCAAAAGCCGGCAGACGGCACCCCGCAACGGCTGCGTCAGAACGAATATGCGCCAGGCACTAGCAGTGAAAAGGTCAGCGCGCTTATCGTCGATGGCAAGCGGTTGGGGGCTCGTACCTACGATAGCCTTGGCCGGATGACCAGCCAGATTCGCGGAACGGGACAGGCTACGAGCTGGGAGTATGAGGCGGGCTGGATTGAGCCTGTCACCATGGTTTCCCCGCAGGGCGCGCGTCAGAAGCTGACTTACGATATGGAGTTGGACGCGCCTATGCGTAGTGAAATGGCAGGGCTTCCAGTCAGCACCTATCGACATGATCCAACGTCCGGCGCATTGACCCGCTCCGAGACCGATGGCTTGATTCATGAGGTGTTTCGCGACGCAAACGGCTATCCCGAGAAGGATGTTCAAACAGCGGGTGGTACGTCCGCTACCACAATCTATGGCTATTCACCCGGCGGGCGCTTGTTGCATCAAACCGCTGCCGACGGCCAACGCAGCCTGCTTGACTATGATACCCACGGGCGCTTCCAGCGCATGACCACCGGCGCCATGGTGATCGAGCAGGGCTACGACACGTTTGGCCGGCCCCAGACACTGACCACCGCCTATGAAAATATGCAGATTGTCACCAGGGTTTCCTATGACTCACTGGGGCGAGAAGCCGAGCGTCGCTTCGAGCAAAACGGTGCGTTGTTGCAGGTGATGACCAGCACGTACTACCCCAACAGTATGCTGGCGACGCGGTTTCTTCGTGATGCGAATGCAAGGCTGGTGATCGGCGAGACTTTTACCTACGACGCCTACCGGCGGCTGACGACCTATCGCTGTGAAGGTCTTGAAAACCCCAAGGACCACCAGGGGCGTGGCATTGTCGGGCAGGATTTCAGCTTTGACAGCCTCGATAACATCACCCAGGTGGTGACTTCCTTCGCCGACGGCGCGAAAGACACCAGTTCGCGCTATTTCACCGGTACTGATCCGACTCAGCTCACCCGTGTGACCCACACCCACCCGGTGCAGGATTTCACCCTGGCCTATGATGCGGCGGGTAACGTGCTGACAGGATCTTCAGGCCAGGTCTACAAATTCAACGCTTTGGAGCAGCTGGTTGAGGTGCAGGCCGGTCCCTTCACTTACAGCTACCAATACGATGCGGACGCGAGGCAGGTGCTCGCCTCTCGAGGTAGTGAGCCTCCAGTGATGTTGGTGTATTCCAGCGACCGTCTTGAGACCTTGATTGAAGGGGGCAAGAAAATCCGTTATTTCGATGGCGGCGATCAGGTACTGGCGCGCAATGGGGGAGTGGATGGACCGCAACTGCATGTCAACGATGCCAGCGCCAGTGTGCGCGGTATATCGGCAGCGGGGCAGGCACATGTTCGGCGGCATTACACACCTTACGGCGACACTCACGTTGACCTGGATGACGGCAAGGCTCGAACCATGGCCGACTTGCAACTACCGGCGTTCAACGGTCAGCGACTGGATGCGGCGGTTCACCTCTACTTCCTGGGCAACGGTGAGCGCGCGTACGATGCGGACCTGAAGATTTTTTTGCAGGTCGATCCGCTGTGCCCTTTTGAGGAGGGGGGGCTCAACGGTTATGCCTATTGTGCGGGTAACCCAGTCAATATGCAGGACCCTAGCGGGTTGTTCCCGACCTGGTTCAAATGGGCCTTGTCGGGAACCGCATTGGCGCTGTCAATTGTTTCGCTGGGCAGTAGCTTGGCGGGCGTTGCGGCTATTGGTTTGGCTGCAGCTACCACGCTACAACTAGTGGGAGCCGTCGGTGCCGCATTGGGTGTCATTGGCGGCGCTTTAGGTGTCGCCGGTCTGGGGGTGGAGGCGGTGGACCAGGCAAATGGATGGGACCGCTCCCACCACGTTCGTGATTTGGGGTGGGCGTCTTTCGCCTTTTCATTAGTTTCGTGGGGGCCGAGCGGTTACAGCGCCTGGAATGCGGCAACCAATACGTATAGCGCGGCGAAAGTAGCGTCGAGGGCTGGCACACTTGCCGTACCCCCGATGACTTTCGGGTCTGCCGTCGAGAGTGCGGTCTTCAGAAGTGTACTCAGAGTGGTTATGGGCCGAACCTTTAAATTTGTTAATGCTCCCCCAACTGCTTTCAGCAAAGCAATTGGTACTACTCGAGCTGTTCTCAGGCTGTTTAATTTTGTGCGTTCAGGGGTAGAGCGTGCTAAGGCCGTGGAGGCATATTTCAATGAGCCTGATGACAGCTCATCGCCAAAAGGGCGTCAGGAACAGCCGCAACCAGAGCCGGTGTTGGCAACACTGACCGACATGCCGGGCAGTGTCAGCAATTATTACCAGTCGTCCAGGCAGTGCGGTAAGCGAGTCCGTCAGCCAATTTCGAGTGAGATATACCGAGGGGCATCGCTACGCTAGACCCTTTAAGCACTCGATTGGCCGAACCAAACAGAAATGTGGGAGGGAGCAGGCTTCACTCCACATTTTTACCGCATCCCAGCCTACGGGCGCTTGCGCTCCACCGCTCGCAACAAATGCGTCGATGGCGTCTCGCAACTGATCTTGCGCCCCAGCAGCGCTTCGATCGAAGGCAACTGATACGAGTCATCCTCACCTGCAAAGCTGATCGACACACCTGCAGCCCCGGCACGCCCGGTGCGGCCAATACGGTGCACGTAGTCGTCCGGCACTTCCGGCAAGGTGAAGTTGATCACGTGGCTGATGCCGTCGATGTGAATCCCGCGGCCGGCCACGTCGGTGGCCACCAGCACGCGGATCTTGCCTTCGCGAAAGCCTTCCAGGGTCTTGATGCGCTTGTGTTGCGGCACGTCGCCCGACAGTTGCGCGGCGTTGACGCCATCGCGCACCAGGCGTTCTTCGATGCGGCGCACTTCGTCCTTGCGGTTGGCGAACACCATCACACGCTCCCAACCGTTGTCGTTGATCAGGTTGTAGAGCAGCTTGTACTTGTCGGCACCGGCCACGGCGTAGATGTGCTGCTCAACGTTTTCGCTGGCGACGTTGAGTGCTTCGATCTCGACGATGGACGGGTCGGTGGTCCACTGCTTGGCGAGGTTCATTACGTCTTCGGTGAAGGTCGCGGAAAACAGCAGGGTCTGGCGCTCGGCTTTTGGTGGAGTCTGGCGAATGATCTGGCGCACTTGCGGGATAAAACCCATGTCGAGCATGCGGTCGGCTTCGTCCAGCACCATCACTTCGACCATGTCCAGGTGCACGTCGCCGCGCTGGTTGAAGTCGAGCAGGCGACCTGGGGTGGCCACCAGGATGTCGCAGTGACGGGCTTCGAGGTGTTTGAGCTGCTTGTCGAAATCCATGCCGCCGACGAACGTCATGACGTTGAGGCCGGTGTACTTGGTCAGGTCGGCGGCGTCCTTGGCGATCTGCACCACCAATTCACGGGTAGGCGCGATGATCAGCGCACGCGGCTCGCCCATATAGCGCTCTTTGGGCGGTGGGGTTTGCAGCAGCTGGGTGATGATCGAGATCAGGAACGCGGCGGTCTTGCCGGTGCCGGTCTGGGCACGACCAATGGCATCTTTGCCGGCCAGGGTGAAGCCCAGCACCTGCGCCTGGATCGGCGTGCAGTACGGGAAGCCCAGGTCCTGGATGGCATGCATCAGTTCCGGAGCCAGCTTGAAATCGTGGAAGCGGGTTTTGCCTTCCTGGGGTTCGACGACAAAGTCGTCGAGTGTCCACGGCGTCACGGGCGGCTTGGGCGCGCGTTCGCGGCGCGGTTTTGGAACAGACGGGGCGACGGTTGTCGCCGGCGCTGCCTGTTCAGGCGCTGTCACCGGCAGTGTTTTCGGTGAGGCGGCAGGTAGGGTCCGGTCGGGCTCAATACCGTCATTGCGGTTGCCGGGCTTGAGAGCGGGAGCACTGCGAACAGGCGCGAGCGGCTCAGCCTCGCTTTTGCCGAACATTTTCTTGAGTGCTTTGAGCACGGTCATCTCATTAATTGGTTAAGGAATGTACGCCGGCCAGTGTAATGCAAGAATCGGGCGCGGCGTAGTGCGTCTGTCATACAACTACATAAACACGCGGTTCAGCGCAGGCGTTCAGCCAGCCAAGTGCCGATATCGCGTATCTCTTGGGGTAACACTTCGTGGCCCATTGGGTATTCCTGCCATGTCACGGTGACACTACGGGTCTTCAAACGCTCATAGGCGCTGCGGCCCATGGCGTTTTGAACCACCTCGTCGTACTGACCATGCAGGCACAGGGCAGGGATGCGTTGCTGGCTGGCGGATAATTCCAGCTCGTCGTCGAAGGTCGGCGCGTAAGTGGAGAGGGCGATTACGCCACCCAGCGGGCCTTGCCATTTTTTAAACGCTGTGTGGAAAACCACCGCGCCACCCTGGGAAAAGCCCGCAAGAAAAACTCGCGAAGCGTCTATTCCGGTTCTCTTCTGCGCCTCGATCAAGTCCGTGACCATTTTGGCCGACGCTTCCAACTCTTCCAGGCTGATCGAACGGGCCGGGCTCATGGCCCTGATGTCGTACCAGCTCGGCATCTCGTAGCCACCATTGATCGTCACCGGACGGCTGGGCGCCTGGGGCAAAACGAAGCGGGTCGTCAGTAGCGCTTCCTGCAGCGCTTCGGCCACCGGCAAGAAGTCGTAGCGATCGGCGCCCAGGCCGTGCAGCCAGATAACGCAGGCGTCTGCGGGCTTGGCGGGCTCTAGAATCAGGGGTTCGGTCATGTCTGCTCCATAGATGTGCGTGCGCTCCGATTGGGTGCGTCGGAACGGTGCGCGACAGGTTGATCTGTTAAGAGAATGTCGCAAGGTTGAATCTTTTGCCATTGAACATGGCGGTCATCGACTCAGCCGGCACTCTGGTACGGGCCTTGCTATGTGTAGGTCGATGTCAGAACTCTCCTAGAACGGTAACACTATCAGTGACTGCCGCTCGTGGGAAAGCGCCTGGAATTACCGCAAAAATCTCATGCTGCTTGACCCCAAAAAAAGCCAACACGGGTCGATATCGCCTCATAAGGGTGCGCTGAGGTTGGAGCTCCGACACAACAAGAGCAACTGGAGGTTTGAATGAAGGTATTGAAATCCACCCTGGCCATCGTGACCGCGGCCGCTGTATTGGGTGTCAGTGGTTTTGCCCAGGCCGGTGCCACCCTGGACGCCGTGCAGAAGAAAGGTTTTGTGCAATGCGGCGTGAGTGACGGCCTGCCGGGTTTCTCGGTGCCGGATGCCAGCGGCAAGATCCTCGGGATCGACGCTGACGTATGCCGCGCCGTGGCCGCTGCCGTTTTCGGTGACGCGACCAAGGTCAAATTCAGCCAATTGAACGCCAAGGAGCGTTTCACCGCGCTGCAGTCCGGCGAAGTCGACATCCTGTCGCGCAACACCACCATGACCAGCTCCCGCGATGCGGGCATGGGCCTGAAATTCCCGGGCTTCATTACCTACTACGACGGCATCGGCTTCCTGGTTAACAACAAGCTGGGCGTCAAGAGCGCCAAGGAACTGGACGGTGCAACCATCTGCATCCAGGCCGGTACCACCACCGAGCTGAACGTTTCCGACTACTTCCGCGGCAACAACCTTAAATACACCCCGATCACCTTCGACACTTCCGACGAAAGCGCCAAGTCGCTGGAATCCGGGCGTTGCGACGTGCTGACCTCCGACAAGTCCCAACTGTTCGCCCAGCGCAGCAAGCTGGCCGCGCCGAAGGACTACGTGGTTCTGCCGGAAACCATTTCCAAGGAGCCCCTGGGCCCGGTCGTACGTAATGGCGACGACGAGTGGCTGGCCATCGTGCGCTGGGTAGGCTACGCCATGCTCAACGCTGAAGAAGCCGGTATCACCTCCAAGAACGTTGAAGCTGAAGCCAAGTCCACCAAGAACCCGGACGTCGCCCGTCTGCTCGGTGCTGACGGCGAATACGGCAAAGACCTGAAAGTGAAGAAAGATTGGGTGGTACAGATCGTCAAGCAGGTCGGTAACTACGGCGAAGTGTTCGAGCGCAACCTCGGCAAGAGCACCCCGCTGGAAATCGACCGTGGCCTGAACGCGCTGTGGAACAACGGCGGCATTCAATACGCACCGCCTGTGCGCTGATAACTGATGGTTCTGTCACCCGGTGGGCCAACCGCCGGGTGATGTTCTGTTCCATTCTTTGCGGGGCACTTCATGCAAAATCAAATCGGCGCACCCAAGCAGAAGCTCAGCTTCAGCGATCCCAAAGTGCGTGCGTGGCTCTTTCAGATCATCACGATTGTGGCGGTGGTCTCGCTGGGCTGGTACCTCTTCAACAATACCCAGACCAACCTGCAACACCGGGGCATTACCTCGGGTTTCGACTTTCTTGAGCGCAGTGCCGGTTTCGGCATCGCGCAGCATTTGATTGATTACACCGAATCGGACAGCTATGCCCGAGTGTTTGTGATCGGTCTGCTCAACACCTTGCTGGTGACCTTTATCGGCGTGATCCTGGCAACACTGCTCGGGTTCGTGATTGGCGTGGCGCGGTTGTCGCCGAACTGGATGATCAACAAGCTGGCGACCGTGTATGTGGAAGTGTTCCGCAACATTCCGCCGCTGCTGCAAATCCTGTTCTGGTACTTCGCGGTGTTCCTGACGATGCCGGGGCCGCGTAACAGTCACAACTTCGGCGATACGTTCTTTGTCAGCAGCCGTGGCCTGAACATGCCGGCGGCGCTGGCCGCCGATGGGTTCTGGCCGTTCGTGGGCAGCGTCGTGGTGGCGACTGTCGCCATTGTGCTGATGACCCGCTGGGCCAATAAGCGCTTTGAAGCCACCGGCGTACCGTTCCATAAATTCTGGGCGGGCCTTGGCTTGCTCGTGGTGATCCCGACGTTGTGCGCATTGATCTTCGGCGCGCCGTTGCATTGGGAAATGCCCGAGCTCAAAGGTTTCAACTTTGTCGGCGGCTGGGTATTGATCCCTGAACTGCTGGCACTGACCCTGGCACTGACCGTCTACACGGCAGCGTTTATCGCCGAGATCGTGCGTTCGGGCATCAAGTCGGTCAGCCACGGCCAGACCGAAGCCGCGCGTTCCCTGGGCCTTCGCCCTGGGCCGACGCTGCGCAAGGTCATCATCCCGCAGGCCTTGCGAGTGATCATTCCACCGCTGACCAGCCAATACCTGAACCTGGCGAAAAACTCGTCGCTGGCCGCCGGTATCGGTTATCCGGAGATGGTTTCGCTGTTTGCCGGCACGGTGCTGAACCAGACCGGCCAGGCCATCGAGGTCATTGCCATCACCATGAGCGTGTACCTGGCGATCAGCATCAGCATTTCGTTGCTGATGAACTGGTACAACAAGCGCATTGCGCTGATCGAGCGGTGAGGAAACGCCCATGAGTTCACATACGTTCAAACCTGATATGCCGCCGCCGAACAAAGTCTTCGGGCCGATGGCATGGATGCGCGCCAACCTGTTTTCCAGCTGGCTCAACACGCTGCTGACGTTGCTGGCGTTCTACCTGATCTACCTGGTGGTGCCGCCGATCCTCAGCTGGGCGATCATCGACGCCAACTGGGTCGGCACCACGCGCGCCGATTGCACCAAAGAGGGCGCCTGCTGGGTATTTATCCAACAGCGCTTCGGACAGTTCATGTACGGCTATTACCCCGGCGACCTGCGCTGGCGTGTGGACCTGACCGTGTGGCTGGCGATTGTCGGCGTGGCACCGTTGTTCATCTCGCGCTTTCAACGCAAGGCGGTCTACGGCCTGAGCTTTCTGGTGCTGTACCCGATCATCGCGTTCTTCCTGCTGCACGGCGGCGCGTTCGGGCTGACCAACGTGGCCACCAGCCAATGGGGCGGCCTGATGCTGACCCTGGTCATCGCCACCGTCGGCATTGCCGGCGCGTTGCCGCTGGGCATCATGCTGGCATTGGGGCGGCGTTCGAACATGCCGGCGATTCGAGTGGTCTGCGTGACCTTCATCGAATTCTGGCGTGGCGTGCCGTTGATCACTGTGCTGTTCATGTCTTCGGTGATGCTGCCGCTGTTTCTGCCTGAAGGCATGGGCATCGACAAGCTGCTGCGCGCATTGATCGGCGTGATCCTGTTCCAGTCGGCCTATGTGGCCGAAGTGGTGCGCGGCGGTTTGCAGGCGATTCCCAAGGGCCAGTACGAAGCGGCCGCAGCGATGGGCCTGGGTTACTGGCGCAGCATGGGCCTGGTGATCTTGCCGCAAGCCCTGAAGATGGTGATCCCCGGCATCGTCAACACGTTTATCGCGTTGTTCAAGGATACGAGCCTTGTGATCATCATCGGCCTGTTCGACCTGCTCAACAGCGTCAAACAAGCCGCCGCCGACCCCAAATGGTTGGGCATGGCAACTGAAGGCTACGTGTTCGCCGCCCTGGTGTTCTGGATTTTCTGTTTTGGTATGTCGCGCTATTCCATTCATTTGGAACACAAGCTCGACACAGGCCACAAGCGTTAGGAGTTGATGTGATGAGCGAAGCGATCAAACAGCCTGTGAGCCCTGAAGGCATTATCCAGATGCAGGGCGTGAACAAGTGGTATGGCCAGTTCCACGTGTTGAAGGACATCAACCTAAACGTCAAACAGGGCGAGCGAATCGTGCTGTGCGGCCCGTCGGGTTCGGGCAAGTCCACCACTATCCGCTGCCTCAACCGTCTGGAAGAGCACCAGCAGGGCCGCATCGTGGTCGATGGGGTGGAACTGACCAACGACCTCAAGCAGATCGAAGCGATCCGCCGTGAAGTCGGCATGGTGTTCCAGCACTTCAACCTGTTCCCGCACCTGACCATCCTGCAGAACTGCACGCTGGCGCCGATGTGGGTGCGCAAGATGCCCAAGCGCAAGGCCGAGGAAATTGCCATGCATTACCTGGAGCGTGTGCGCATTCCGGAGCAGGCCCACAAGTTTCCGGGGCAACTGTCCGGCGGCCAGCAACAGCGCGTGGCGATTGCCCGCGCGCTGTGCATGAAGCCGAAAATCATGCTGTTCGACGAACCGACCTCGGCCCTCGACCCGGAAATGGTCAAGGAGGTGCTGGACACCATGATCGGCCTGGCCGAAGACGGCATGACCATGTTGTGCGTGACCCACGAGATGGGTTTTGCGCGCACCGTGGCCAACCGCGTGATCTTCATGGACAAGGGCGAAATCGTCGAGCAGGCGGCGCCGAATGACTTTTTCGATAATCCGCAGAATGACCGGACCAAGCTGTTCTTGAGCCAGATTTTGCATTGATCGATGAGTGACGCTTGAAGAATAAACCCGGCCCTGGTGCCGGGTTTTTTTTGCCTGTCGGTTCTACGCGCAGGGTTGAGCCGCATGTTGTTGTGAGTCTTTGGCCATGAGCAGCCGATTCAGGTCCTCTCCCGCATTGAGGGTGTGTATCTCGGCCACTAAATGCGGGTGTTTATCAAGCAGGCGCATCAGTGTGAATAGCGGCTGCGGTGGGAAAGTTTCCGCCCGTTCGTACCGAGAGAATGCGTTATGACCACGGCCCGTCAGTATTTTTACCGCGTCCTTCTGAGCCAGGTGCAGTTTGCGACGGATTCTCTTCATTTCTGCGGCGATGATCGCCTTGGCATCAACCAGCAATTGATCGCAGGTATTGGAGTAACGTTCTGCGCTGTCGTCGTCGTAATCAAACTCCACCTCCATGCATAGCTGGCATTCCCAGCCTGCAATATCAGGGACTTTGCGGATCATTGCGCAGGCGTCGATGGTGAAAGTGCGTCCCTTGAAATGCTGCATTCCATCATGGGCTCCGCAGCTCATACATGGTTGGGTTCTCATGAGGCTTGAAGGAGATTACGGGCGGCCCACCGTTTGGGCGGCAGGTCACTTTGATGTAAATCTCCGCGTTATAAATCGCGATTAAATACACGTCGTGCCATACCCGATGGCTTGGGCAGGTCGTCATTGACTTGTACAACATGTGTTTCTCAAGGGCGCAGACCACGCTTTGCATTTGACTCGTGCTCAGCTTGAGTCGCCGAGCACCCTCCCTTGCGCTTGCAGTGAATGCCCTGTAACCCAGCCTGATGACATCTGCCTTTATCACCTGTAGATCGTAATCAGGTGTGTACTTTTCCATAAGACACCTGAGTCCACTAATTAGCCTCTGAGGCTAATTTTACCAATCGAAAATACTGCTCCTTTTGCCGCTTAAAAAACCTGGTGCGTTGCTGTTGTAGGCGCGTCCGAATAGGCTGTGGGACTTTTCATCCATCGATTAGGGCAAACGCCCGTCCTTCTGCCGGCAGTGAGCAATGACTCCCGAAACCAAACTTGAAGAACTGTTAATTGACGCCGAAGCCGACGAAGAAGGGGTGCAACACAGCCACCCGCAGGTGCTTCGCCCGTGGTTGTTGCTGCTGGGCCTGGTGTTGGTGGCGCTGAACCTGCGCCCGGCGCTGTCGAGCTTGTCGCCGCTGCTTGGCGAGGTGTCCACCAGCCTCGGACTGTCGGCCGCCAAGGCCGGTTTGCTGACCACCCTGCCGGTGTTATGCCTGGGCCTGTTCGCGCCCACCGCGCCGCTCCTGGCGCGGCGCTTTGGTGCCGAGCGCGTGGTACTCGGCATCCTGCTGACGTTGGCCGCCGGGATCATCCTGCGCAGTTCGTTCGGTGAAGCCGGACTGTTTGCCGGCAGCCTGATCGCCGGCGCCAGCATTGGCATTATCGGCGTGTTGTTGCCGGGGATCGTCAAGCGTGACTTCGCCCGGCAGGCCGGCGCCATGACCGGTGTGTACACCATGGCGCTGTGCCTGGGCGCGGCATTGGCGGCCGGGGCTACGGTGCCGCTCAGCCATTACTTTGGCGACAGCTGGGCCTTGGGCCTGGGCTTCTGGATTCTGCCGGCCTTGTTGGCTGCGTTGTTCTGGTTGCCGCAAGTGGGGCACAAGCATGGGGCTCATCGGGCCGCCTACCGAGTGAAGGGCTTGCTGCGCGATCCGTTGGCTTGGCAGGTCACCTTGTACATGGGCCTGCAATCTTCCCTGGCGTATATCGTGTTCGGCTGGTTGCCGTCGATCCTGATCGGCCGTGGCCTGAGCGCCACCGAAGCCGGGTTGGCGCTGTCGGGTTCGATCATTGTGCAATTGCTCAGTTCTCTCGCCGCGCCGTGGCTTGCCACCCGAGGCAAGGACCAGCGCCTGGCCATTGTGGTGGTGATGCTGATGACCCTCGGTGGCCTGTTCGGTTGCCTTTACGCACCGTTGGATGGCCTGTGGGGCTGGGCGATTCTGTTGGGCCTGGGCCAGGGTGGCACGTTCAGCCTGGCGTTGACCCTGATAGTATTGCGCTCACGGGATTCCCACGTGGCGGCCAATCTGTCGAGCATGGCCCAGGGCATCGGTTACACCCTGGCCTCGGCGGGGCCGTTCGCGGTCGGCCTGGTGCATGACTGGACCGGAGGCTGGAACGCGGTCGGCTGGATTTTCGCGGTACTCGGCGCGGGTGCAATCCTCGCCGGACTCGGTGCCGGGCGTGCTCTCTATGTGAACGTGCGCAGCGAACAAACCTGAGCCTACAGGTACACCACCTCCAGGGTGGCAGACCCGTCCATGTGCACCTCGTTTGCCACTTCCAGCGTATCGAGCGGGGCGATGACCACCTCAAGGCTGGCGGTGGCACTGAGGTTTTGCATGGGGGCGGGGCCGTGAGTGCTGCCGGCGCTGGCGTTGAAGCCGAGGTAGCGCTGGGCGTCGATGGCGATCCGGCCGGTGGTTGCGCTGCTCCATGGCCCGGCGCTGGTGGCTGAGTCGGTGCGGTACACCTGGGTCAATGCATCGGCGGTGGTGCGCGCGGGGTCGAACGTCAACTGATAGCGGCCGATTTTCTGCCCTCGTGCATCCAGGCCAACGCCAAAGTGGGTGCTGTCGGCAGGCCCTGTGGCCGAGCCCTGGCGGTTGTCCAGCAGGCGCAGGGCAAAGGCGGTGGGGGCATCGCAACTGACGTTGACCACCAATGGGCGGGCGGGCAGATGGGTTTCCTGGCGATGATGCACATCCATCGCCGACAACTTGCCGAACGCAACGGTGCCACCGTTGGACAGGCTTGGCGTACAGGCGGCCGGAGCGAAGCGCGCTTGCAGGCGCAGCTCGCGGGAACGGCCGCTGGCAGGGGCGTCGAACACACCGCTGGCGTCCCAGGTGACTGCATCGGTTACCCGCACTGCGGCCTCACGCGCCCAGGCACTGGCCAGCAGTTGCAATGACAGGCTGCGCCCGGTCATGGGCACTCCGTTGCGCATTGGCGTCACGAGGTGTCCAGGGCGCCAGTCCAGAACAGTGCTGACCGTCACGGGAGGTTGGCCGCTGCCGGCCAGCAAGCCCAGTTCGACGGCCTGGCCGTCCACCGTCGCATCGCTCGCCTGCAGGCGATAACTGCCGCGCTCGGTCAGTTGAAAGCGCTGCGCGTTTGCCGCCAAGGCGCGGTAAAACAGGCTCAGGTCGGAGGGCTGCGCGCAATTGAACGTCAGGCTCAAACGTCGCTCGCCCAGCAGCCTTTCCGGCATGGGCAATCGGGCGACGGTGCGGTTCATCTGGCCAAAATCGAGCAGCGACTCACTCAGGTTGAGTTGGCATTCCTCGGTGCCCCAGGCGTCGGCGCCCAGCAGCAGGGTCAGGCACAGCATTGCGGGTGTGTAACCCATGGCGATCGTCCTCATGGCAGGCACCGGGCGGGTGCGGTTTCGTAATACACCTCGGGGTCGCCCCGTTCCGGCAGCGAATACTCCAGGCGGCATGCTGCATCGCCGGGGGCTTTGATCCACAGGCCGCGCTGCTCGAGGACATCAGGCAGGAACACCTGGCTGCCTTCCTGTACCAGGGTCACGAATTCACCGTCGGCGGTGCTGACGGTCGCCCCGCGTGGCAGTGGCCGGCCGTTGTCGGCGGTTACAGTCAGCAGTGCGCGGCGGGTGAGGACTACGCCGAATTGCACCTTGTCCACCGCGCCCCGACCGGCCGAGACCACGGCCAGGCCGTTGCTGATATCGGCATTGCGCGGCAACGAACGGGTGTGCACTTGCACCGGGCTGCGTCCGTACGCACTGAGCTGCGGCACCACGGCCTGGCCTTGCCAGTCGGTCCATACCGGGCCGCTCGGGGTGTTGACTTTGATACCGGCCATGCCGCCCACCGACATCAGCGCAAAGGTGTCGCGCACCGTGTACGGCGAGAAGGTAACGCCGTCGCCATGCACCACCACGCCGCCGCGTGCGCCGCCTTGGTAACTGCTGCGATGGCTGTCGGAGCGTGTGTAGTTGAGGTCCAGCTGGGTGTAGTAGGGCAGGGCCGAAACGCCGATGGTCGATTCCGTGACGCGGTCGCGGCCGTCGCGCTCCACGTCGACGCGGTAACTGAGCTGGTCGTTGAGCGGCTCGCTCACGCCGACCCCCATGCGGTAGTCACTGCCGGAGCGTCGCGCCCAGGCTCGGCCGCGCCGGCTCTCGCCCAAGGGCAGGCTGAGGTTCAGGTACAGGCTGTTGTCGCCCTGGTCACGCCCGCCCATCTGCCATTGGGCACTGGCGGAAATCGACACACCGCCGACGCTCTTGCCCCAGGACGCCAATGCGCGGCTACCGCTGTAGCCGTCATACGAAGACGAACGCGAGAACCCGGCACTGAACGCTCCGAGCCAGGGGTGTGCCCAAGAGGTGCTCACGCTTTGCTGGTCGCGATAATGCGAGCGCTGCTGTTCGCTGGTTCGAGGGGGGTAGGTCGACTCCTCCAGGTTGCGGTAGCCCAGCGAGCGCCAGGAGCCCGCGGTGGTGATCGACCAACGCTCGGTCAGGCGCTGGGACCATGACAGGTCGGTCTGCACACCCTGCTCGGCGCCGTCTCGGTTGGCCTGGGCGGCCTGTACGCCGAACTGCAGTTGGCTGTCTTGCCTGGGCAGCCAGCTCAGGTTCAGGCCCGTCGAGCGGTAATCCTCGGCCATCAGCGCGCCCACGGCCACGCTTACCTGAGGGTGCAGGGCGCCGCTCCAGCCGCCGCTGACCACCCAGGGTTCGGCGCCTTCGCTGGCGCCGACCTGGCGCAGGCGCCCGGCGGCCAGCGAATAACCCGGTGCGGGCAAGCCCAGGCCGAGCATGGCGGCCGGCACGCTGAAGCGGCGCTCTTCGCCGTTGGTTTCGCGCACCGTGACGTCGACGTCCGAGCGGCTGTTCAGGCGGCGCACATCGGTCAGCGAAAACGGCCCGGCCGGCACCACGGTGGAGTGGATCAGCGTGCCGTTCTGGCGCACCTCCACCTGGGCAGGGCTATTGGCGATACCGCTGATGGTCGCGCCCTGGCGCTGGTCCTGCAGGGCAGTTTCGGTCAGCACTTGGGCACCGGTGATTTGCGATCCCGCCAGCACCGGGTTGTAGAGGTTGATTTGCCCGGCTTGCAGCACCGCCTGTTGGGCTGCAAAGGTGCGCTGAGCGTAGGCGTCCAGGTGGGTGGTGCTGGAGCGCCCGCCCTGCCAGGTTTTCACCTGGCGGCTGCGCACGATCCAATCACCGGCATTGAAGCCGACTTCGGTATTGGCCGAGCCGAAGCGATTGCTGCTGCCTTCGTACTGGTTGTGCAAACCGGTCAGGTCGTAGTTGAGCAGGCCGGCCACGCCTCCGGTCTGGTAGCCGGACATGTCCTTGGCCGTCGGCCGCAACGCGTCGGTCGGCACCACCAGTGCCAGGCTCAGGCTGGCGGGGTCTTGCTCGATCACGGTTTGCGGGTACGCCTCGACAAAGGGCTGGCAGTCAGCGCTTGCGGCGGACATCACCAGGTTGCCCGCGTCCAGCAGCGTGCGGTCGAAGCACAGCTCGCCGCGCTGATCGAACAGCACCTGCACCCGACCGCGCCGCTGGCCGTTGACGCTCAGGCTGACCGCATGCCGGCCGGCCGTAAAACGCGGGGCTTGCAGCAACAGGAGGGCCAGCTCCGGGTCGATACCGCGACGTGACAGGGTCTGCGGGTCAAAGGTGCCGCCCGGCAAGCCGTCGTCCGCGATGGCCGGCAAGGTATTCCCCAAGGTCAATGCCAGCCCGGCCAGGAATGTGCGGGAACGGTGAGATGAAATGCCGGGCAGGGCGGCGCCGTCGCGATCAGTCATTGCTGTGCTCACAGGATCGAACTCAGTGCCCGGACGCGTGCGCGCCCCGGCTTCTTACAGGGTGATGGGCGCGTCGTAGGGCGCCACGGCAAAGCCGTAGACTGTGGCGGGCTGCAGGCGCACGGTGGTGCCTGTTGCAGTGGTGGCGGTGACCGTCAGGGTTTCACCCGGCAACACATAGGTGCGCGGCAGTAAGGCCGAGCCCGTGCCAGGTAACAGCTGCAGCTCCTGCGCCAGGCGCACCACATACGGCGTGGGGTTATGCACACTTAGCTGGTTGTTCTTCAGGCGCCAGGCCAGCCCGGTCCAGGGCGTGCGGTTCATCGCCAGGCCCTTGGGATGCACAATCACCGGCAGGTTCTGGCGCACCGTGACGCCCACCTGGGCGTGCCCGGCCTGGCTGCTCGGGCGGCGTTGGGGCAGGCCTTCGAAGACCACGCGTTTCAAGCGCTGGGTGACCAGGGGCTTGGGCGATTGCAGGATAAAGCGGATCAACTGGCTTTTGGACGGCTCGACCCTGGCCAAGGGCGGAGTGACGAACAGCAGAGGCTCGGTGTCTTCAGGGATGTCCTGGAGAGTGACATGCAGCAGCGCCAGTTTGCCGTCGGTGTTGGTGACGGACACCGAGGCTTCGCCTTCGGCCTCGTGGACGATCACCACCGACGTGTCCGGCACCATGCCATCGGCCACGGCCTGTGCGCCGAGCAACCAAGCCAGTGCGCCGATGGCAAGGGGGGTGGGAAACGTCGGCATGGTTACAGGTACCTCAGGTCGATCACGATGGAGCCGTCCAACGGCACGTTCTGGTTGAGGGTCAGGTAAGTGGCGGCGTTGATCGACGTATTGATTTGCAAGGATGCTTTCAATTCACTGTGGGCCTCGGGCACCAGCGTGCCGGGTTTGGCGAAGCCCATGTAAGTGTCGGGGTACGCATTGGTTTCCGGGAACCAGGTCTGGCCCTGGTTGCTGGAGGCCAGGACCAGCATGCGCTCACCGTCGGACGTAACGTTGCGGTAGGCCAGGGCCACCGTGCCCAGGCGTTCGGTGGGGTTATGCACGTTATGGCCCAGGCCGTAATAAAAGCCGGGGCCCAGGGAAGAGTCCGCGCGGTTATCGATCCCCACCAGCACAAACAGCACCGCTTCGTTGCAGTCCACGTTCAGCTCCAGGGTTTGGCTGGGCAGCGCGGTGTATTCGTATTGGTTGAGGGTTCGCGCCGGGATCTCGCCGTGGTTGACGATGCCACTTTCGGACAGTGTCAGCGTGCAGGCGCTGGGGGTAATGGTGCCGGTTACCGTGACGTCAGCCGTGGACGCGCAAAGGGCGGGGGTTGCCGTCAAGCAGAGACCGAATGTCATCAAGCGGCGTGTGAGCATGTTCATGGGAGGGCGGGGGGACCGTAGTGGACAGGTTGAGGGCAACGCACGAGCCGATGGGCCGTGCGCTGCCTGGCTGGGCGTTACAGGTACTTGACGGTGAGCGTGACGGAGCCGTCGATGCTGACTTCGTTGGTCAGGGTCAGCTGGTTGGCGGGGGCTATCTGCGGTTCGACATAGAGGTCCGCGCTGAACGCTTGCACGGGGATCGGCGCGATCGTGCTGGCGTTGGCCACCGAGAGAATGTTGTCGCGCATCAGGAAGCGCTCCAGAAACCAGGTCGAGCCGCCATCGTAAGAGCCGATTGTCCTGGCTTGCACGGTGTCGGCTATCGGTGCGAGCAGCCGCAGCGTCATGTTGCCCAGCTTTTCGCTGCCGTTGATCAGGCCCAGGCCGAATTCCATGGTGTCGTTGTTGTTGTCCGAACCTTCGCGATTGTCCTTGGCTTCAATCGCCATCAGGGTCGCCGCGTCGCAGGTGACGGTGAGTTGCAACGTCTTGGCGGGCAGTGAAGTAGGGGTGTCGACATTCAGATCCTTGGCGGAGATCTTTTCGTAATCGACCTTGCCGCCACTGGACAGTTGCGGCGTGCAGGAACTGGGCGTGATCACACCTGTCACGGTCAAGGTGGTGCTGGACGCGGCGAAAGCCTGGCCGGCAGTGGCCAGCAAGGTAGTGGCGAGCAGGGTGTTGAGGGTCTTGTTCATGGGGGCTCCGGAAGTGGAATGGCTAGGAAAAAGGCGGTTTACCAGTACTTGATCTGCAAGGTGGCTTGCCCGTCGATAGGCACCTCGTCCATCAGCGGCAGTTGGTCGGTCGGCACGATGACGGTGACGGCGAGCAAGATGGCGTTCAGGTGCTTCAGGACGATCGGGATATTGGGCATGCCCGGCGCCGCAAAGGCTGTCAGCGCGGCGTGCCCCAGGTAGTCGGAGGTCTCCCAACTGGCGCCGCCGTCGCGGGACACAATGGTGGTCACGGCCACCTCGTCTGCCACGGGTTCGAACACACCGAAGGCCACGCTGCCGAGCATCTGCTCGTCGTCGATCGTGCCCAGGCCGTGCAATGCCGGATCGATCGCTGAGCTGCCGGCGCGGTTATCCAGCGCAATCAGGGTGAATAAAGTCGGTGCCTCGCAATGCACTTCCAGAGTCATCTGTGCCAATTGCAGGGTAGTGGGCGTGTCCTTGGAGAGTTCGTTGGCCGACAACCGGCCGTGGTCTACCACACCGCCCTTGGACAGCTCTGCGCTGCAGGCGCCAGGCGTGATAACCCCGGTGACACTCAGGTCGGTCGTGCTGGCGGCGAACACGCTGGGTGCACCAGCGGCCAGCACGAGCGCCAGGATGGCCGAGGAGAGTCTCTGCATGGTCACAAATCCTTGTGGGCCGTGTGAATAAAAGTTGCTGCCCTGACAAGTCCAATTGCACTTGCAAGTCAGGATTAATCCGCAGGGCAGGGCACGCGTGGTCCTGGAACCAGACATTGACGTGAGTTCAAAACGGGGTGGGGGTTTGCGCATCTGTCTGGAGCGATAACAAGGCTATCGGCGAGGCTGAACAGGCGGAATGCAACAATTACGATTATGGGAAGCTTCCAGAAACTTCCATGCCGGCCGATAAGAAAGAGCCTGGCCAGTAGGGAAAGAGCGAATGTCGTAGTTGTTGTATCGCCGGATATCACTCATTCGGATATTTTTTCAGCTCAATATTTATATCTTCTTTGTCAAAAGAGTGGGTATTAAGTCAGGAAGCCCAGGCGCGCGGGTGTATTTCTGGCGAGTCGATTGCTCTGCACGAGGTCACTGTGTGCCGGATTTCCCCTCAGACCGTGGGCATTCATCCCTGCCACGCGGCAAGGCCGTTTCCGCAAGTTGGCAACAAGCAAAGGTGCTGGTGGTTGATGACCACAATGCTTATCGACTATTGATGAGCGCGTTATTGGATAAGCTGGGCGTGGCCAGTGAGGCCGTGGGTAATGGTCAGTTAGCCCTTGAGGCATTGGCGGCGCAGCACTTTGATCTGGTAATCAGTGACTGCCGAATGCCGGTGCTGGACGGGTACGCCTTGACGCGCGAGTTGCGCCGCCGCAAAGCCGATATACCGGTGATTGCCCTGACCACGGGCCTGGGGCCCGAACAGATAACTCAATGCCTGGAAGCCGGCATGGATGGCTGGCTGCTCAAGCCCGTCGGCCTTGAACAGTTGCGCGACGTGCTGTCGCACTGGTTAGCGGGCCCGCAGGGGCGTCCACTTCAGCCCTGGTCATCGGCGAGGGGTGCTTTGCACCGCTCCCGGGGGCCGACTCGGGCGGATCTGATCACTCTCTTCGGTTCCTGGGAAGCTCTGGCACCGCTGCTGCACACCTTGCAGAGCGAGGCGCGGGAAGATCTGCAATGGCTGGAGCAGGCGCAAATCAGCCAGGACGTTCTCTTGGCGACCCAGCGTTTGCATCGCCTGGTGGGCAGCCTGGTGTTCCTGGGCGCTGGCGACCTGGAGCGCCAGGGCATGGCGCTGATCGAGAACATTCATAAGGCAGGCGTGGCACAAAACAGGCGGGCGCTGCTACGTTTTCGGCGAAGGATCGACAGTTACCTGATGCACCTCGCCAGCCTTTGATGGGCGTTTGAAGTGTTGGGATTGGTCATTTCCAAGTAATGAATTTCTGTAGGATTTTTCTGTTTATTTTGTAGGTGGTTGCCGTGTGCCGGTAAACACGGGCGATGCCTCCAAAGTGCATGTTAGTGGGCGGTTGTTACGAACTACTACCCGATGTATTTTGATTTGACTCAAATTGCCATCATGGAAGTAATCAATGCTTCGCATAATTATTGCTGACGACCACCCTATTGTCCGTGTAGGACAAAAAGTGGTGGTTGAGGCGAGTGGACGATGCAAGGTCGTGGGGGAGGCGAACGGTCCGGATGAGTTGCTGGCCCTGCTCAACGACCTCCCCTGTGATGTGATCGTCACCGACTTTGCCATGCCCGGCGATCAACAGGCCGATGGGTATGGGCTGTTGGGTTTATTGCAGCGTCAGTACCCCCATATACCGGTGATTCTGGTCACCATGTTTGCGAGTATCACCACCCTGCGTGAGGCGTTCGCTCACGGCGCGCGGGCGGTGGTGGCCAAGAGTGCCTCGGCGCGGGAGCTGCCGCAGGCGCTCACGACCGTCAGCGCCGGTCGCCAGTTCGTCAGTGAGGCCTTGCGTGCCCAATTGGACCTGGTCGGCCCGACGCAACTGACTCAGGTGCCGCAACTTTCCGGCAAGGAGCGCGAAGTGGTGCGCATGCTCGCAAGTGGCATGACCGTCAGCCAGATTGCCGCCCGGGTCAATCGCAGTATTTCCACCATCAGCAAACAGAAAAGTACGGCGATGAACCGGTTATGTATTTCCACCGATGTGGACCTGTTTGCGTATGCAAGGGAAAGCGGCATGGTGCCCTGACGTTACAGACTATTAGTTGGTTATATGCACTGTTGTGACGGCGCCTGCTTTTGTATTAGTTGCAGGGGCGGCAGTGCGCAGTGAAGTTAATCTTTGCACTTGCTTTCGGTGCCTGTAATAAGCCGAGTTGCGTAATAACTTCTGCTCACTGGTGCGTCGAATTGCTGCGTGTATTCAATACACAGATGAATCGCGTGCAGCCTACGAATTTAAACTAGCGAACTATTCACTCCCTGTGCGCACGCGTATTTCGCCGATTGACGAAGAGATCCTCATGCACGGCAACGCCAGCCTGGACGTCGTCTACCTATAACCTGAACGGGTATCGCCTGATTCCCTGGCCCGATAGCCATGGATTTCCCGCGTGGCGGGGACTATCGTTCAGCCTCTTTGACTATCGTGCGAAATCTGCCCATGCGTGACGCCCATAACGCCCTGATCACCGAGTTCTACAGCGCTTTCCAACGCCTGGACGCCGACGCCATGGCCGCGTGCTACACCGATGACGTGGTGTTCAGCGACCCGGCCTTCGGCGAACTGCGTGGCCGGGACGCCGGCGACATGTGGCGCATGCTTACCACCCGCGCCAAGGACTTCTCCCTGACCTTCGACAGCGTGCGCAGCGATGACACCCGCGGCAGTGCCCATTGGGTGGCAACCTACCTGTTCAGCGCGACCGGCAATACGGTGGTCAATGATATCCAGGCACGTTTTGTGTTCCGCGACGGCAAGATCTGCGAGCATCACGACAGCTTCGACCTGTGGCGCTGGTCGCGGCAGGCGTTGGGCACCAAGGGCCTGTTGCTGGGCTGGACGCCGCTGGTAAAAAACGCCGTGCGTGCCCAGGCGCGCAAAGGTTTGAAGGCATTCCAGGCCAGTCGTTGATAAGCTTGGCGTTTCTTTGCAGCGCTGAATCCGTCCGTGAACACGCCTGAACCCAAACCCTGGTTCGTCTACCTGGTACGCGCCGCCAATGGTTCGCTTTATTGCGGCATCAGCAATGACCCGGTGCGCCGGTTTGCCTCGCACCAAAGTGGCAAGGGCGCGCGGTTCTTCCTGTCGAGCCCGGCCGTTGCACTGGTCTACACCGAACAATGCGCGAGCAAAGGCGAGGCGCTGCGCCAGGAGCGCTTGATCAAGAAGCTGAAGAAGAGCGCCAAGGAATGCCTGGCGGCCAGTGGTTCATCGAGCTGACGGGCGTCACCCTAAACAAAATATTTGCATCGGCAGGTGAGGTAAACCCCCCGGCCATCCGTGTAGTGCATGAAACTGCGATCAGTTCGCATTAACAGCGTTTTCTACACGGGTGCTCACAGCATGAAATCGACGGCGGGCGGTTGGGTCAAACAGTGGCTGGGAGCCTCGGTATTAGCGGTGTCTGGGCTGGCGTTGCCGCCCCTTGCCGTGGCGCAGGCACAGGAGCAACCAAGCGCCCGGTTCAACTTTGCCCTGGCAGCCAAGTCGCTGCCCCAGGCCCTGAGCGATTTCAGCCGCGTTACCGGGATCAGCGTGATCTACACCGATGAAGCGCCCTACGGCTTCAATGCCCCGGCGGTCAGCGGCCAGATGAGCGCGACCCAGGCGCTGCAACGCCTGCTGGGGAATTCCGGGTTCACCTTTCGCCAGATCGATGCGCATACCCTGGCCCTGGAGCCCGTGCCCGGCGACGGCGCGCTCAACCTCGGCGCCACCACCATCAGCGCCGCGAACCTGATCCAGGACAACGCCAGCTACCAGCCGCCGCCGACCAGCTCGGTGATGCGCTCCCATGGCTTGCTGCTGGAAACCCCGCAGACCGTCAACGTGGTGCCAGCCCAAGTCATGCGCGATCAACAGCCGCGTAACCTGGACGACGCCCTGGGCAACGTCAGCGGCATTACCCAGGCCAACACCCTCGGCAGCACCCAGGACGCTGTGATGCTGCGCGGCTTCGGCGACAACCGTAACGGTTCGATCATGCGCGACGGCATGCCGGTGGTGCAGGGCCGTTCGCTGAACGCTACCGCCGAGCGTGTGGAAGTACTCAAGGGGCCGGCTTCGTTGTTGTACGGCATTCAGGACCCGGGCGGCGTGGTGAATATCGTCAGCAAAAAGCCTGAACTGGCCCAGTCAACCGCGCTGACCGCGCGGGCCTCGACCTTCGGCAGCGGCAAGAACGGCAGCGGCGGCAACCTCGACACCACCGGGCCCCTGGGTGATTCGGGCCTGGCCTATCGCTTGATTGTCGATCATGAGGACGAGGATTACTGGCGCAACTTCGGCACTCACCGCGAGACTCTGGTGGCGCCGTCCCTGGCCTGGTACGGCGACACCACCCAAGTGGTGGCCGCCTATGAACACCGCGAATTTCTCGCGCCGTTCGACCGAGGCACCGCCATCGACCCCAAAACCAACCACCCGTTGAATATCCCGGCCACCCGGCGCCTGGATGAACCGTTCAACAACATGCAAGGCCGCTCCGACCTCTACCGTCTGACCGTCGACCACGACCTGAGCGACGATTGGAAAGCGCACTTCGGCTATAGCTGGAACCGCGAAACCTACGATGCCAGCCAAGTGCGCGTGGTCAAGGTCAACACCAACGGCACCCTGACCCGCAGCATGGATGGCACCCAGGGCGCGCTGACTACCGACCGCTTCGCCACCGCCAGCCTTGAAGGCAAGGTCGATGTGGCGGGTATGCAGCACGACCTGGTGTTCGGCCTGGACGATGAGTACCGCAAGATCTATCGCGCCGACCTGATTCGCCAGGCGCCCCGTGGCACCTTCGACTACAACAACCCGGTGTACGGCAATGAAGTGGCGGGCTCCAAGGTGAGTGCGCCGGACAGCAACCAGACCGACCTGCTGCGCAGCGATTCGCTGTTCTTCCAGGACGCGATTCACCTTAACGATCAATGGATCCTGGTGGGCGGGGCGCGCTACCAAATGTACGACCAGTTCGCCGGCAAGGGTGTGCCATTCACGGCCAATACCGACGGCAATGGCCAGAAGTGGGTGCCGCGTGCCGGGCTGGTGTACCGCTACACCGATGAACTGTCGTTCTACGGCAGCTACACCGAGTCGTTCAAACCCAACTCCACCATCGCACCGCTGGCCAACAAGAGCGTACTCGAGGGCAGCCTGGACCCTGAAGAATCCAAGGCGTGGGAGCTGGGCACCAAGTTCGACATGCCGGGGCGCATCACTGCGAGCGCGGCGCTGTTCAACATCGATAAACGCAATGTGCTGGTGCAGGTCGGCGACGGTTTGACCTCGGTCTACAGCGTGGCGGGCAAAGTGCGTTCCCGTGGCCTGGAAGTCGACGCCACCGGCCAGTTGACCGATAAGTGGAGCCTGATCGGCAGCTACGCCTACACCGATGCCGAGGTCACCGAAGACCCGAGCCTCAAAGGCAACCGCCTGCAAAACGTGGCAAAAAATACCGGCTCATTGTCGGCGGTGTATGACTTTGGCAGCCTGCTCGGCGGCGACCAGTTGCGTGTCGGCGCCGGGGCACGCTATGTGGGCGAGCGGGCAGGGGATGCGGCCAACAGCTTTGAGCTGCCGAGCTACACCGTGGCGGATGTGTTCGCCACTTATGACACCAGGCTGGAGGGGCAGAAGGTTAAGTTTCAGCTTAATGTGAAGAACCTGTTTGACCGCACCTACTACACCTCTTCGGTGAACACACAGTTCGTGTCCATCGGCGATGCGCGGCAAGTGTCGGTGTCCAGTACGCTTGCGTTCTGATCTGCCATTGCCTATCGGAGCGAGCAAGCTCGCTCCCACAGTGGTAGCGTTGCGGCCATTGATGGCTTTGCAGGAACGGGACACCGATGCACTTAGGAAGATGGCTACACACCAGCACTCTGCTGGTCGGCTTGAGCTTTTTACTGGGCGGCTGCGCCAGCGTTTCGCAGACCTCCACCCCCGCGACCCTCGACACGCTGTTGGCCGACCCGGCGCTGCACGGTGCCACCGTCTCGCTGATGGTGCGCGACGCCCGCAGCGGCAGCACGCTTTACCAGCACAACCCGCGAACGCGGTTGGTGCCGGCTTCCAATCTCAAGCTGCTGACCACTGCGGCGGCGATGGATGTGCTGGGCCCGCAATACCGCTTCGCCACGCAACTGTTGAGCAATGGCATCCGCCAGGGCGATCGCCTTACCGGCAATCTCTACCTGCGCGGCCTGGGCGATCCCACCATTCAGTACGCCGACTATCAGGCGCTGGCGGCGCAACTGGCCAGCCAGGGCGTACGCCAGGTGCAGGGTGACCTGGTGTTTGACGACACCTGGTTTGACGCCGAACGCTTGGGCGTCGATTGGTCCCACGACGACGAAACCACCTACTACGGTGCGCAGATTTCGGCATTGACCGTGTCGCCCAATACCGATTTCGATGCGGGCAGTGTGCTGGTCACGGCCAAGGCCCCGGCGCGGGTCGGCCAGGCGGTGAGCGTCGATATCTATCCGCCCACCGACTACCTGCAACTGAGCAACCGCGCCGTCAGCGGGCCAGGCAACAGCTATGGAATCAACCGCCGCCATGGCACCAACCTGTTGCAGCTCAGCGGCGCCGTTGCGCCGGGCCGGCAAAGCCGGCAATTGGTCAGCGTGTGGGAGCCGACGCAACTGGTGGCCAACCTGTTTGAACAAGCCCTGGCGCAACAGGGCATCACGGTACTGGGCCGTCGGGTGATAGGCGGGGCGAGCCCGGCGGCGGTAACGGTGCTGGCCGAACACCAATCTGCACCGTTGCAAGCGTTGATCGTGCCGCTGCTCAAACTCTCCAACAACAACATGTCCGAAGCCTTGCTCAAGGCCATGGGCCGCCAGACCGCCAATAGCGGCACGGCGGCGGCGGGCGTGCTGGCCGTGGACGGTTTTCTCAAGCGCCAGGGGTTGGATACCGCAGCGTTGAGCCAGGTGGACGGCTCCGGGCTGTCGCGACGTAACCTGGTCTCGGCGCAAACCTTTACCGACCTGCTGCTGGCTGCGGGCAAGCAACCGTGGTTCGACGCCTGGTACAACGCGTTGCCGATTGCAGGCAACAGCGACCGCATGAGCGGTGGCAGCCTGCGCTACCGCCTGCGCGACACACCGGCGCAGAACAACCTGCACGCCAAGACCGGCTCGATGGGCGGCGTGTCGTCCCTGAGTGGTTATGTCACCGATGCCCACGGGCGCCGGCTGGCATTTTCCATGCTGACCAACAACTACGTAGTTGCCGGCGCGCAGGTCAAGGCGCTGGAAAACCGCGTGGCGGTGGCGCTGTCCGGCTGGGACGATTGATCAGGCCTGATAGCCCATGCGCCAACTCACCGCCTGGGTCGCCGCCAGCAAGCGCTTCGCCGCCGGGCCGTCTTCATCGGCGTGGAACAGCGAGGTGGGGCCTACCACGGTCATCACTGCGGCCACTTGCCCGGTGGCGTTGAACACCGGCGCTGATAAAGCGTCCACGCCGGGCATCAGCAAGCCATGCACAAAGTGCAGACCACGGCTGCGGATCTGTTCGCAGAGGGTGGCGTAGGCTGAGTCGTCCGCCAACGCGTGGGCGATGCCGGCCTGGATCTCACGCTCACGCAACTCCACGGTTTCCCGCGCCGGCAGGAAGGCGCTGAATACCAGCCCGGTGGACGAGCTCAATAACGGCAATACTGACCCCAGCTGTGTCACCACCGTGACGGCGCGCACCGCCGGCTCGATCTGCACGACGGTTGCGCCCTGGTTGCCCCACACCGCCAGAAAGCAGGTTTCATTCAGCTCATCGCGCAACTCCGCCAGCGGCATCGCGCCGACCTTCAATACATCCATGCTGCCCAGCGCCGCCAAGCCTACGCGCAATGCTTCGCGCCCCAGGCCGTAATGGTTGGTGGCGGTGTTCTGTTCGGCGAAGCCCGACGCGATCAGCGCCTGCAAATAGCGATGTACCTTGCTCGCGGGCATCTGCACATGTTCGGCCAGGCGCGACAGCGACGTGGAGGGGGACAGTTGCGCCAGGGCCTTGAGGATATCGGTGCCCACCTCGGCCGAGCGGACTTTCTGTTTACCGGTGTCGCGGGGCTTTTCCATGGGGGAGCGAGAATCCGAAAGATGAATGGGCGTCTTTATAGCTTGACGCTCGATAGTGATCAAATTACGTTGTGCGTAACTGGATTACGATAAAAACAACTGACCCAGAGGATGCTCCATGAACCTCGAATACTTGTCGGGCTTTGGCAACGAATTTGCCAGCGAAGCCTTGCCTGGCGCGCTGCCCGTTGGCCAGAACTCGCCGCAAAAAGCGCCTTACGGGCTGTACACCGAACTGTTCTCCGGCACCGCGTTCACCATGGCGCGCAGCGAAGCTCGGCGTACCTGGCTGTACCGCATCCAGCCATCGGCCAATCACCCGGCCTTTATCAAGCTGGAGCGGCAATTGGCCGGCGGGCCACTGGGCGCGGTGACGCCGAACCGCTTGCGTTGGAACCCGCTGGACGTTCCAAGTGAGCCGACTGACTTTATCGACGGGCTCGTAGGGATGGTGGCCAACTCCGGGTCGCAAACCCCGTCGGGTATCAGCATTTACCACTACCGCACCAATCGGTCGATGGAGCGGGTGTTTTTCAATGCCGACGGCGAACTGTTGATCGTGCCCGAACAGGGCCGTTTGCGTATCGCCACCGAACTGGGCGTGCTGGACGTCGAGCCGCTGGAGATTGTGGTACTGCCACGCGGGCTCAAATTCCGCGTCGAACTGCTTGACGCCCAGGCACGCGGTTACGTCGCCGAAAACCACGGCGCGCCGCTGCGCCTGCCGGATCTGGGCCCTATCGGCAGCAATGGCCTGGCCAACCCGCGTGATTTCCTCACGCCGGTCGCCCATTACGAAGACCTCAAGCGACCGACCACACTGGTGCAGAAATTTCTCGGCGAACTGTGGGCCTGCGAGCTCGACCATTCGCCGCTGAACGTGGTGGCCTGGCACGGCAACAACGTGCCGTACAAATACGACCTGCGCCGCTTCAACACCCTCGGCACGGTGAGCTTCGATCACCCGGACCCGTCGATCTTCACCGTCCTGACCTCGCCCACCAGCGTGCATGGCCTGGCCAACCTCGACTTCGTAATCTTCCCGCCACGCTGGATGGTGGCCGAGAACACCTTCCGGCCGCCGTGGTTCCACCGCAACCTGATGAACGAATACATGGGCCTGATTCAGGGCGCCTACGATGCCAAGGCCGAAGGCTTCCTGCCCGGCGGCGCTTCGCTGCACAGCTGCATGAGTGCCCATGGCCCGGATGGCGAAACCTGTACCAAGGCAATCAACGCCGAGCTGGCGCCGCACAAGATCGACAACACCATGGCCTTCATGTTCGAGACCAGCCAAGTGCTGCGCCCCACACAATTCGCCTTGCAATGCCCGCAATTGCAACCTGCTTACGACGCGTGCTGGGCCGCGCTGCCCGCCACCTTCAACCCGAATCGGAGATAACCCATGACTCAACCAACGCATACCCGCAGCTGGGTGGCTTCGGCCAACGGTCACGCGGACTTCCCCCTGCAAAACCTGCCGCTGGGGGTGTTCAGCATCAATGGCTCGGCGCCGCGCAGCGGCGTGGCGATTGGCGACGCGATCCTCGACCTGCACGCCGCGCTGGATGAATTTGACGGTGAAGCCCGGCGCGCGGTGGAAGCCACCGCCGGCGGCCAATTGAATGCCTTTTTCGAACTCGGCCGCGGCCCCCGCGTGGCCCTGCGCGAACGCCTGCTGGAGCTGCTTGCCGAAGGCAGCAAGCTGCAAACCCGTGAGGCGCAGGTGTTGCACCGAGCCGTCGATTGCCAGATGCACCTGCCTGCCAGGATCAACGACTACACCGACTTCTATGTGGGTATCGAGCACGCGCAGAACGTCGGAAAATTGTTCCGTCCCGACAACCCACTGTTGCCCAACTACAAGTACGTGCCGATTGGCTACCACGGCCGCGCCTCGACCATTCGTCCATCAGGCACCGAAGTGCGTCGTCCTAAAGGGCAGACCTTGCCCGCCGGCAAGACCGAGCCAACGTTCGGCCCCTGCGCACGCCTGGACTATGAGTTGGAACTGGGTATCTGGATCGGCCAGGGCAATGCCATGGGCGACGCGATTGCCATTGACGACGCGGCCGACCATATCGCCGGCTTCTGCCTGCTCAACGATTGGTCGGCGCGGGATATCCAGGCCTGGGAATACCAGCCGCTCGGGCCATTCCTGTCCAAGAGCTTCATCACCAGCATCTCGCCATGGGTGGTCACGGCCGAAGCGCTGGAGCCGTTCCGCAAGGCGCAGCCAGCGCGGCCTGAAGGCGATCCGCAGCCGTTGCCGTACCTGCTGGACCCTCGCGATCAGAAGGCCGGCGCCTTCGACATCGAGCTTGAAGTGCTGCTGACCACCGCATCGATGCGTGAACAGAACTTGCCGGCCCATCGCCTGACCCTGAGCAACACCCAACATATGTATTGGACCGTGGCGCAAATGGTGGCGCACCACAGCGTCAACGGCTGCCAGTTGCAGGCCGGCGACCTGTTTGGTTCGGGCACGTTGTCGGGGCCGCAGCCGGGGCAATTCGGCAGCCTGCTGGAGATCACCGAAGGCGGCAAACACCCGATCGAACTGGCCTCCGGCGAGGTGCGTAAATTCCTCGAAGACGGCGATGAAATCATCCTGCGTGCCCGTTGCAACCGCGAAGGCTTCGCCTCCATCGGTTTCGGTGAATGCCGCGGCACCGTGGTCGCCGCACGCTGAGAGGGCAGGCTCATGGAACTCTACACCTACTACCGTTCTACCGCGTCGTATCGGGTGCGCATCGCCCTGGCGCTCAAGGGCCTGGATTTCGCGGCGGTGCCGGTCAATCTGCTGGTGCCGGCGGGTGGCGCCAACCGCCAACCCGAGTACCTGGCGATCAACCCGCAAGGGCGCGTGCCCGCCTTGCGGACGGATCAAGGTGAACTGCTGATCCAGTCACAGGCGATCGTCGAGTACCTGGAGGAACGTTATCCACAGGTGCCGCTGCTTTCCAAAGACCTGACGGCGCGTGCCCGTGAACGCGCCGTGGCCTCGATCATTGCCTGTGATATTCACCCGTTGCATAACTCCAGCACGCAGAACTTGTTGCGTAAGTGGGGGCACGATGAGGCGCAGTTGCTTGACTGGATCGCCCATTGGATCAGCCAGGGCCTGGGCGCGGTGGAGCAGTTGATTGGCGATGACGGCTATTGCTTCGGCGAGCAACCGGGCATGGCCGATGCGTTTCTGATTCCGCAGTTATATGCGGCCGAGCGTTTCAAGGTGCCGTTGGCGGCGTACCCGCGCATCGGCCGAGTAGCGGCGTTGGCGGCGCAGCATCCGGCGTTTGTGCAGGCCCATCCTGCCAATCAGCCTGACACGCCCTAAGGCTCCACCTTGATCTGTGCCACGACAATAAAAATTAAAGGTACCTTGCGATGCACAATCAGATTGCCAGCTTTCGCGCGGCACTCGACGCCCGTCCGGTGTCGCGCTACCAGTGGTTGATTCTTCTGTTGCTGGCGTTGCTGCTGGTGACCGACGGCTACGACGCCCAGGTGCTGGGCTATGTGGTGCCGGCACTGGCCAAGGACTGGGGGCTGGAAAAAGCGGCGTTCGGGCCGGTGTTCAGCGCCAACCTGCTCGGCCTGACATTGGGCTCGCTGTTGGTGACGCCGCTGGCGGACCGGTTCGGTGTGCGGCGCATCCTGCTGGGCTGTGTGTTGATTTACGCGAGCCTCACGGTGCTGATGGTATTTGCCAATTCATTGACCACCTTGATGGCCGCACGCTTTATCTGCGGCATCGGCATGGGCGGGGCGATGCCCAGCGCCATGGCCTTGATGTCGGAATATTCGCCGCCACGCATGCGCACCTTTATGGTGACCCTGGCTGCCTGCGGCTTCTCGTTCGGCGGCGCGGCGGGTGGTTTTGTGGCCGCCGGGTTCATCGACGGCTTTGGCTGGCAGGCAGTGTTTCTGGCGGGGGGCGTTACGCCGTTGCTGCTGTTCCCGTTCCTGCTTTGGTTGCTGCCCGAATCGCTGCCACGTCTGCTGCGCGATGCGCCGCCTTATCTGCGGTTGCGCAGCGTCACGGCGCGCATGTTGCCCGATTGGCAACCGCCGCCTGCGAGCGAAGACGAAAACCGCCACGAGCAGGGCAGCCCGCTGACGGTGCTGGAGCTGTTCCGTAATGGCTATGCCCGCCCGACGTTGCTGATCTGGGCGACCTTTTTTGTCAGCCTGATCCTGTTGTATTTCATGATCAGTTGGCTGCCTTCGCTATTGCTTGAAAGCGGGCTGGCGCTGAACCAAGCCAACCTGGTGACCTCGATGTTCCTGTTCGCCGGCACCTTGGGCGCAATTGGCATGGCCTGGTTTGCCGACCGGCTTAAAAGCAAGGTGCGCCTGCTGTCCGGTGTGCTGGCAGCGGCTGCGGTGTGCACTGTGCTGCTGGGCCTGAATCATGACAATCCGCGTTATCTGGTGGCCTGCGTATTCGCCGCCGGGTTCTGCATCATCGGCGGGCAACTGACCCTAAACGCCTTTGCCAGTAATTTCTACCCGGCGCAGGTGCGCGCTACCGGTACGGGGTGGGCGCTGGGTGTCGGGCGCTTCGGGTCAATCCTGGGGCCGTTGTTCGGCAGCATGCTGCTGGCGATGCATATCCCGGTGCAGCAGATTTTCTTTTTCTGTGCGATTCCCGCAGTG
Source organism: Pseudomonas sp. (assembly GCF_030147005.1). Classification (GTDB taxonomy): domain Bacteria; phylum Pseudomonadota; class Gammaproteobacteria; order Pseudomonadales; family Pseudomonadaceae; genus Aquipseudomonas. Next base: position 23,791 of record NZ_JASLAW010000141.1, on the reverse strand, counting down.
ATTGCAGCGTTGTTGATTATTCAAGTGCGCTCGCCGTTGGCCCTTCTGAAGGTGCCTTAATGCACGACGCAGTTGGGCGGCAGATGGCCGAGTCGCTCGGTCAGGCGCAGGCGCTGGATCGGGTCTTCGCTGAGCATCAACGCATGTTCCAGGTCAAAGCGCTCGGCGCTCGGGCAGTCAAGGCGCTGATACAGGCTGGCACGTGCCAGGTAATCGGCGGCGCTGGCATTGCCCAACTCCAGCACGCGCTCGGCGTCCACCAGGGCGGCCAGCGGTTCGTCGTTGGCCAGGTACAGCTGGCGCAGGTTGCGCGACAAGCGCTGCAGGATTGAACGTGGCTCGGCGGTATGCAGGTGCTCGGCCTGCAATTTCAGATTCGGCCCGTATTGGCGGTGCAACAGCTCGCGACAGTCGTTGGGGTACAGGCGTCGTCCGCCGCACGGGTCCAACAGGTGATCGGCACCGGGCACCCGCAACAGGAAGTGGCCGGGGAAATTTACCCCCACCAAGGGAATATCCAGGCGCCGCGCCATTTCCAGCGCGACCAGGCCCAAGGCCAAGGGTTGCCCGCGCTTGCGCTGCAGCACCTTGTCCAGCAACGCGGCGGCGGGGCGTAACGGAGTGAAATCATCCTGGGCAAACCCCAGGCCGTTCATGCCGCGCAGCAGCGGCTGGCCAAGTTCAACGGCTGGAAGCACAGGCATGCCCAGGCTGAGCTGTTGTTGCAACAGGCTCAGGTCCTGCAGGATCAGCAACGGCTGCACAGCGGCGTCGTGTTCGGCGGCAATCCACAGCGCGGCTTCGAACAGCGCAGGGGGTGAACGGTCCAGGCAGGCGAAAAAGGCTTTGCGGGGATTCATTGCATTCTCCGGCGGATGTCCTCGTTTTAGCCCTGCTATGGATTTTCGTCCAGTGCCTTAAGACATATCCCACTCGCTTATGTCATATAGCCCACAAAACCGGGCGGTTTATTCCAGTGCAGTTCAGCACTTTTCTGACGCATGCCTATACTTGGGCCACTACCAGAAGTGATTCGGGAGCACGACGATGTTTGCGCTCATGCACGGCACCCGCCTGGAATCGCTGCACCTGAGCGTCGACCCGGCGACTGGGTTGAAGGCGATCATCGCCATCCATAACAGTCGCCTGGGCTCCGCCTTGGGCGGCTGCCGCTACCTTGCCTATCCCGACGATGAAACGGCCATGGCCGACGCGGCGCGCCTGGCCCAGGGCATGAGCTATAAAGCCGCCCTGGCCGGCCTGCCGGTGGGGGGCGGCGCGGCGGTGATCTTGCGCCCAGCCCATGTGGAGAGCCGTGCGGCACTGTTTGAAGCCTTTGGTCGTTGCGTCGAGCAACTCGGTGGGCGCTACATCACCGCCATCGACAGCGGCACCTCGGTCGCCGACATGGATTGCATCGCCCAACATTCCCGCTTCGTCACCAGCACCAGCGCCGCCGGCGACCCGGCGCCCCACGCCGCCATGGGGGTATTCACCGGCATCCGCAGCACCGCCATGGCCCGCCTGGGCAGTGACAACCTCGAAGGCCTGCGCGTGGCGGTGCAGGGCTTGGGCAACGTCGGTTATGCCCTGGCCGAACAGCTGCACGCGGCGGGCGCCGAACTGCTGGTCAGCGACATCGACCACGGCAAGGTGCAACTGGCCATGGAACAACTGGGCGCGCACCCCATCGCCAACGACGCCTTGCTCAGCACGCCCTGCGACATCCTTGCGCCGTGCGGCCTGGGCGCGGTATTCAACCGCCAGAGCGTGGGCCAACTGCGCTGCGCCGCCGTGGCCGGTTCCGCCAGTGCCCAGCTGACCCACCTGGACATCGCCGACCAACTGGAAGGGCGCGGCATTCTCTATGCGCCGGACTACGTGATCAATTCCGGCGGGCTGATCTACGTGGCGCTCAAACACAGCGGCGCCGAGCTGCCAAGCATCACCGCGCATCTGTCCAACATCGGCAAGCGCCTGACCGAAATCTACGCCCACGCCCAAGCGGAAAAACGCTCCCCGGCGCGGGTCGCGGACGAACTCGCCGAGCGCTTGCTCTACCAATAATCGGGCATTAAAAAGGCCCTGAATCCATGATTCAGGGCCTGTTCAATTCGGGCTTTATTCCGCCGCCACGTTCAGCAACTCGGACAGCGCGTCCGGTTGGCTCTTGAACGCCTTGGCAAATACATCGCGGTTCTTCGCCATGTAAATCCCCGCTTCTTCCACCTGCTGCTCGCTCAGGGATGGCACGGCTTTTTGCAACACTTCTGCCAGCAACTCAGCGAGTTCAAGCATTTTGTCATGAGCGTCAGCTTCGGCTTTATTCATGAATAAACGATCCAGATCTCGGCTGCTGCGGTATACCACTTCGACGGCCATTCACCACCTCACATGCCTTCACGATAGTTGTCTTTTGCGACTACTGTATTTATATACAGCTAAAAGCATAAGCCAAACGCCGGGGTTTGGATAGTAGGTTTTTAATGTAGTTGGGAAATGGGGGTTTGCTACACCGGAAATGCGTATAGCACGCCGAGGTTGCTGAGTTGATCCTACGGTGACTTGCCTTTCATGCTTGAGGCCCCAAGACACCTTTGCCGAATGCGTCGGATGTGGCGAGCGAGCGAGCTTGCTCGCGCTGGGCTGCGCGGCAGCCCCAATTCAGGCAAAGGAGTGCTACCAGAAAAAAACACCGTGACAGGCTCTCGGGGCGCTTCGCACCCCAGCGGGAGCAAGCTCCCTCGCCACACAGGCGGCGTTCATATGAAAAGTGAGGGTCTGAAACTCTTCAAAGCATGGAGGACCCTTCGTCTACGACCAATGGTTTAGAGCCAAGGCGCAAGTAGCCCTGGATGACCGTCGCCCAGGCACCCCCCATGAAAAAAGTCATGAGCGAGATGAAAGCGCTCATCGAGTTGAAACTTTTACTCATCAGGCCGATTAAGTGCCTAATGTCAGTCCGCCACCCTCTCACTACCTGCCGCTGGCCTTTTTCCTGCAAGCAGAACAACCGTCACCTTCACCCCGCATTATCCGGTCGAGTCGACCTAAGGAAGCAACATCGTGAAAATCAACTGGGCCGAAAGGCTGCGCCAGCAAGTGCATGGGCTGGCCGAGTCGCTGGGCAATCTGTTTGTGGAGTCGTTCCATTACCTGGCGCTGTTCGCCATTGGTGCAGTGACCGCCTGGGCGGCGGTGATGGAGTTTCTGGGGATGCTGGAGAACGGGCACATCAAGATCGATGACATCTTGCTGCTGTTCATCTACCTGGAATTGGGCGCGATGGTCGGGATTTACTTCAAGACTAACCACATGCCGGTGCGCTTTCTGATCTACGTCGCGATCACCGCGTTGACGCGGCTGCTGATCTCCAACGTGTCCCATCACAACCCGCCAGACGTGGGCATTATCTACCTGTGCGGTGGGATTTTGCTGTTGGCCTTTGCGATTCTGGTGGTGCGCTATGCGTCGTCGACATTTCCGTCGGTGAAGGTCGAAGGCCCGCGTCGCAAGGGCGAGGCGAGCCTGGAGACCGAGAAGGGCGAGCTTTAAAGCCCGACGCTGAACGGTAGAGTACGGGCGGGCGGTCGCTGCAACAGCGTGTGATTGTCCCCATCCGTCATCACCGCCAGGATTTCCATGGCGCTATGACCCTTTTCAATAGCGATGCCGAACTGGATGCTTTGCACCAGGCGCTTGAGTCGTTGCGGGTCGTTGCGTTGTTCGGCGCTGATCATGCGTTTGGCCACTACGCCGGTGTCATCCGAGAGGGTGAGCATAATGCTGCCGTCCAGCCGCTGGATGCTCAGGTTGACGCGGTATTGCGGGCTGAAGGTGTCGGTGATGATCTGAAAAGGGTTGTCCATGGTGCGTTACCGCCTGATAAGAACATGCAGTCATTGACGACCGGTGTCGGGAATAGTTCGCGTTGCCTGACCACCGGCCAAATTCCGTTTTCCTCATAACCTCTACAGCAAAGGCCGTGCCGTACAGGCTTTGAGATTTTAATGTGGGAGGGGGCTTGCTCCCGATATAGGTGTAACGGCCAATAAATACATGGCTGAACCACTGCTATCGGGAGCAAGCCCCCTCCCACATTTGACCTGTGTGGCTCTTGAAGGCGGTGACCTGTTTCAGGGCAGTACGGAAAAAACGATCGCAGACAGCGCAATCAGCCCGATCACCACCACGAACACATTCGACACCTGGCCCGAATACTGGCGCAGGGACGGCACGCGGCGGATGGCGTACATCGGCATCAGGAACAGCAGGCACGCGATGATCGGGCCGCCCAGGGTTTCGATCATGCCCAGTATGCTTGGGTTGAAGGTGGCCACGGCCCAGCAGGTCAGCACCATGAACAGCGCGGTGCAGCGGTCCAGCCATTTCGATGACATTGAGCGATTACGCCCGCGCAGGGATTTGACGATCAGGCCCTGGAAGCCTTCGCTGGCGCCGATGTAGTGGCCGAGGAAGGATTTGGTAATCGCCACCAGCGCGATCAACGGCGCGGCGTACGCGATCACCGGGGTCTGGAAGTGGTTGGCCAGGTACGACAGGATCGAGATGTTCTGTGCCTTGGCCGCAGCCAGGTCAGCCGGCGACAGGGCCAGCACGCAACTGAAGCAGAAGAACATCACGGTCACCACCATCATGCCGTGGGCGGTGGCGAGGATGCCGCTGCTTTTGCGTTCGGCCTGGGCGCCATAAACGCGTTTCTGGTCAACGGCGAACGCGGAGATGATCGGCGAATGGTTGAACGAGAACACCATCACCGGGATTGCCAGCCAGAGGGTCTTGAAGAACAGCGGCAGCGGCATGCCTTCGCTGGCGGAGGCGAAGAACGCGCCGTTCCAGTTGGGGATCAGGCTGACGGCCAGCAGCAACAAGGCGGCGACGAATGGGTACACCAGCACGCTCATGGCCTTGACGATCATGCCTTGGCCGCAGCGTACGATGGCCATCAGGCCGAGGATCAGCACCAACGACAGGATCGCCCGGGGCGGCGGGGCCATGTGCAGCTGGTGTTCCATGAAACTGCCCAGGGTGTTGGTCAGCGCCACGCTGTATACCAGCAGAATCGGGAAGATCGCAAAGAAGTACAGCAGGGTGATCAGCTTGCCCGCGCCGACGCCGAAGTGTTCTTCGACCACGTCGGTGATGTCGCCGGATTTGCCCGACAGCACGAACCGCGTCAGCCCACGGTGGGCGAAGAAGGTCATGGGGAAGGCCAGCAGCGCCAGCACGATCAAGGGCCAGAAGCCGCCGACGCCGGCATTGATCGGCAGGAACAAGGTGCCCGCGCCAATGGCGGTGCCGTAGAGGCCGAGCATCCAGGTGGTGTCGTGTTTGGTCCAGCCGGTGCTCACGGTTGCTGCTGACACAGGATTGTCGGCAGCAGGTGTACGTACATCAGTCATCGATATTGCCTCGTTATTATTTTTGCGCGGGCTCACGTTGGGGCGGGTGAAAGTGCTCCGATCAGCACTCCACCCAGCTGACCGCCAGGCCGCCCCGTGAAGTTTCTTTGTATTTGTCATGCATATCGGCGCCGGTATCGCGCATGGTGCGGATTACCCGGTCGAGGGAAATGAAGTGTTTGCCGTCGCCGCGCAGGGCCATCTGCGTGGCGTTGATCGCTTTGACGGCCGCGATGGCGTTGCGCTCGATGCACGGTACCTGCACCAGGCCGCCGACCGGGTCGCAGGTCAGGCCGAGGTTGTGTTCCAGGCCGATTTCGGCGGCGTTTTCCAATTGCTCGGGGGTGGCGCCCAGAATATCCGCCAGCCCGGCGGCAGCCATGGCGCAGGCTGAGCCGACTTCGCCCTGGCAGCCGACTTCGGCGCCGGAGATCGAGGCGTTCTTCTTGCAGAGGATGCCGACGGCGGCGGCAGCCAGCAAGAAATTGACCACATCATCGTCGGACGCGTCGGCGTTGAACTTCATGTAGTAGTGCAGCACCGCCGGGATGATCCCCGCCGCGCCATTGGTCGGCGCGGTGACCATGCGCCCGCCGGCGGCGTTTTCTTCGTTGACGGCGAGGGCGAACAGGTTGACCCATTCCATGGCCGACAAGGTGGATGTGATCACGTTGGGCTTGCCGATTTCCAACAGGCTGCGGTGCAATTTCGCCGCGCGACGCGGGACGTCCAGGCCACCGGGCAGAATGCCTTCATCGCGCAGGCCTTGTTCCACGCATTCGCGCATCACCGACCAGATATGCAGCAGGCCACTGCGGATGTCTTCGTCGCTGCGCCAGGCCCGTTCGTTGGCCATCATCAACTCCGAAACCCGCAGGCCGTGCTTGTTGCACAAGGCCAGCAGTTCAACGGCGCTGGAAAAGTCGTAGGGCAATTGCACGTCGCTGGTCGGCGCAATGCCCGACGCGGCTTCGGCGGCTTCGATGATGAAACCGCCGCCTACCGAATAGTAGGTTTGCTCGCTTAGCAGCCCATCGTCGCCATAAGCGTGCAGGGACATGGCGTTGGGGTGGTAGGGCAGGCTTTCATCGAGCAGCAGCAGGTCGGTGTGCCAGTTGAAGGCAATGGCCTGTTGGCCTGCCAGCAACAGCTGGCCGGACTTGCGCAGTTGCTGGATACGCGCGTTGATCGAGGTGGGGTCGATTCGATCCGGCCATTCGCCCATCAAGCCCATCACACAAGCGCGGTCGGTGGCGTGGCCGACACCGGTGGCGGACAGCGAACCGTATAAACGCACTTCGACGCGGCGAGTTTGGCTGACCAACTGCTGGTCGGTCAGCGCCTGGGCAAAGGTCGCCGCAGCGCGCATCGGGCCGACGGTATGGGAGCTGGAGGGGCCGATGCCCACTTTGAATAGATCGAAAACACTGATAGCCATGCTAAAGCCTTACAAGCAATGGAGTAGGAATCGCTGCCATGTTTTGTAGAGCAGGCGGAATTGGCGCGATACTGAGCCTCTGGATCGGCACTGACCAACGAATTATTCTAAGACACCCTTTAGCAGGACTAAACGCTATGACCCGCCCCCTTCATGGCCAGACCTACGTCTGGCTGCATGTTTTTTCCTGTGCAGCGCGACACCTTTCGTTCACCCGTTGCGCCGAAGAACTGCACATCACGCCGGGGGCGGTGAGCCAACAGATTCGTCAGTTGGAGGAGCGCTTGGGCTTTCGGCTGTTTCACCGACGAGCCAGGGGAGTAGAACTCAGCGCCGAAGGGCAGCGCCTGGCGGCGGTGGTGGGGGAGGCTTATGGCAGCATTGACGCCGAATTACAGCGTCTGGACGCTGGGATGATCAGCGGCACCTTGCGCCTGCGTTCGATCCCGTCGTTTCTCGGCAAATGGCTGACTCCGCGTCTGCCACGTTTGCAGCAGCGCTTTCCGGATATCCAGTTGCGCATGGTCGCCGAAGACAGCAGCATCGCCCTGCACGAGGGCGACTTCGACCTGGCCGTCGACCTTAACGACGGCAGCTACCCAGGCCTGTTATCCACAGCGCTGCTGGACGAACAGATCTTTCCGGTCTGCGCCCCCAGCCTGCTGCGCGGGCGTCCACCGTTGCATGGGCCGGCGGACCTGGTGCATTTTCCGCTGCTGCACGACATCACTGCCTGGCGTGGGAGTTATGAGTATGCCGAGTGGGAGTTCTACCTGAATGCCATCGGTTACCCCGATGCCGATGTACGCCGCGGGCACACCTTCAACCGCAACCACCTGACCATCGAAGCCGCCATCGCCGGTATGGGCGTGGCCATTGCGCGGCGCACCTTGCTCAACGATGAACTGGAGCGCGGCACCCTGATCGTGCCGTTCGGCCTGGCCGTGCCCAATCACAAACGCTACGTGCTGCTGTATGCGCCAGGCGCATTGAGCCATCCGGGCGTGCGTGCGGTGCATGACTGGCTGGTGGAGGAGGCTGGGATTTTTCGTGCATTGCACCCTTTGGGAGAGGGGCAATTGTGAGGAAGACTGGAAGTAAGAAGATGTAACTAACTCCCCACCCTACCAGCGTTTTTGCTTGTCGTCAGGGTTAATTTGTAATGTAGGATTTATCTTTGCAAAGGGGTTGAAATGTTTCAGCAGGTGCTCAATTGTGTAAACAAGAGGTCATGGTTTCACCACCCCGGTGTTGCAGTTTGTGATCTCTGGCGAGCTAGCTGAAATAAGGGAAGAACTATGCAAATCCAAGTCAATAGCGATAACCATATTGAAAGCAGCATCCGACTGGAGGAGTGGGTACGTACTACCATTGAGAGCACGCTCGAACGTTATGAAGAAGACCTGACCCGTGTGGAGGTCTACCTGCGGGACGAGAACGGTGACAAGCCCGGTCCCCACGATTTAAGTTGCCGTCTGGAGGCACGTCCAAAAGGCCATCAAGCGATTTCCGTCTGCCATAAAGCCGATACGCTGGAACAAGCGATCGATGGCGCGGCCACCAAGCTCGACCACGCGCTGGAACATCTGTTCGGCAAACTGCAAGGCAAGCCCCGCGCTGCCGGCAAAAACCAGCCGACTACCAAAGTTAATGAAGATGAGCTTGAACAGGAGTTTCTGGAAAAAGAACGGGCCGTATTTAACGGTTGATAGTTTTTTGACTCCCCATTGAAAACGGGCCTGCGCATGCAGGCCCGTTTTCGTTTAACGGCGCAGGTTGAAGAAATACCGGCTGAGCAGCGCCAGCCCGCACGCCCCCAGGCCGGCAAAGAGCATCGTCCAACCGGCGCCATTGCGCAGTGCCGCCTGAGCATCTTCGAATGCCAAACCCGCAGACTCCAGCTTGCCTGCTGCAATATTCTGGCTCAGCGCCGGCCAATCCGATGCCGTGTTGGCGGGTAGCACGTTGGCCAATTCATGACCGATTCCCAGCAACAGCACCAGGCCCATTAACGCGATGTTGAGCGCCAGGGTGATCAGCCGCGCGCTGAAGTCGATGCCCGAGACCATGCCCGTGCGATCCGCCGAGACGGCGCCGGTGGTGGTGTTGGTGGTGGGTGAGTTGGTCAGCGCCAGGCCAACGCCTGCAATCACGCAACTGAGCAGCACCAGCAGCGCGCTTGGCCGTGCGGCGACATTGGCGACGGCCATCGCCAGAAACCCCGCGCCCATTGTCGCCAGGCCTGCGGGAATGATGCGTTCGGCGCCGTAGCGCAGGGCCAGGCGTTCGGCCAGCGGTGGCACCAGCAAGGTGGGCAAGGTGTAGGCGAGCAGGGCGCCGCCGGTGGTCAGGGTGTCATAGCCCAGGCCCGCCTGAAAATACAGCGGTAGGTAGATCATGAATGGCCAGAAGCTGAAGTTCATGCCGATCGAGCCCATCAGCGCACCGTTGAAGCGCTGGATGCGGAATACCGAAAAATCGAACATCGGATGAGCGCTGCGCTTTTCAACCACGATGAACAGCAGCAAGGCCATCAGCGCCAAGCTTGCCCAGCCGAGCATGCCCGGTGTGGCGAAGCCCTGCTCGGTACCCTGGGTGATGAAGTACACCAGGGCGAACACCGACAGTGTCAAGGTCAGCATGCCGGCGATGTCGAGGCGATGGCCGACCGGGTCGCGGGATTCTTGCACGCTGATCCGCAGCAGCACCAACGTGAGGAGCGTGAGCGGCACGTGGGCGAGAAATACCCAGCGCCAATCCGCGACCGCCAGCGTCAGTGCACCGACCATCGGCCCAAATCCCAGGCCCACGCCGGCAATCACCCCCCAGATCGCGAAAGCTCGAGCGCGTGCCGCCGGTTCACGAAACAAATGCGAAAGAATCGCGAACTGGCAGATCATCATCGCACCGGCGCCGATGCCTTGGGCGAAACGCGCCACGATCAGCGTCGGCGCATCGTCGGCCAAGCCACAGGCCAGTGAGGCCAGGCCGAAAACCCACAGGCACAGCACCAGCACACGTCGACGGCCAAAGCGATCGGCCAGGGTACCCGCCGCCATCATCACGCTGGTGCAGGCCAGGGTATAAGCATTCATGACCCATTGGGCATCTTGAAACCCGGTGCCCAGTTCGCGCTCAAGGGTGGGCAGAATGACCGGGACGCTGGAGATTTCCAGGCCGAACATCAGCGCCACAAGGCACACGGCGGTGAGCGCCAGGCCGTTTCTGGCCGCGTGCGGTGGGCTTAAGGCCGATAGGGTGGCGGCGGATGGCATGTGCAGTACCTTTCGAGAGAGGGAGGGATTATTCTCTCGGGAATCTGATTCTTAATTCGCGATAACTTTTCCTTAAACAAGGGAATCAAAGGCGACAATCTTCTATGGCAACCCCACGTTTCGATGGCGTCGAACTGTTTCTGCAAATTGTCGAGAGCGGCAACCTGAGCGCCGCGGCCGACCGGCTGAATCTCACGCGTTCGGCGGTGGGCAAGGGCCTGGCGCGGCTCGAAGCGCGCCTGGGCACTTGCCTGTTGCAACGCTCCACGCGCCGCCAGCGTCTGACCGAGGACGGGCAGGCGTACTACGAGCATTGTTTGCGCGCGCTCGGGGAGCTGGAGGCGGCCGAGTCCGTGCTGGAAAGCGGCCGTCAGCAGCCACGCGGGCGTTTGAGAGTGAGTTTGCCGCTGGCGTTTGGTCACCACTATGCGGCACCTGCGCTGTGGAGCTTGATGGACCGCTACCCGCAGTTGGAGATCGATATCGGCTTTTCCGATCGCATGATTGATCTGGCGCAGGAGGGCTTCGATATTGCCGTGCGCATCGGCGCGCTGCCGGATACCGACCGCCTGAGTGCGCGACGCCTGGGGCAGCAGGTCATGGGGCTGACGGCGTCCCCGGCGTATTTGCAGCGGATGGGGCGAATTGAACGTATCGAAGATTTGTCGGGACATCGCGGCATTGCCTACCGCAGCAACGCCGCCCATCGCTCGGGCCTGGTCACGCCCCTGGTGCTGGACGATCTCCAGGCCGTGGCCGATGCGGCCATCGCGGGCGTGGGCCTGGCCTGGTTGCCGAGTTGGTTGATTGCCCACTACGCGTTGCGCGGGCAACTGGAAGCGGTGCTGCCCGATGACCGCGAACAGCCGTCCCCCATCCACGTGATCTGGCCGACGGCAACGCACATGCCGGCCAAGACGCGCTGCGCCATTGATGCGCTGGTTGCGGCGACCCCCAGTTGCCTGGCAGGCAGTTAGCATCCAACTGGATAAGGTTGGCCGTTAGAACGCGATAGACGTCTGCACATACACCGTGCGCGGCTCACCCACGTACTTGCCCTTGTTGTTATCGTCAAACGAGCGCGTGTAGTACTGCTTGTTGAAGAGGTTTTTCACACCGACCGCCACGTTCAAATCCGACAGTTTGGGGCCAAAGTCATACGCCGCGCGGCTGCTGAACAGCATGTAACCGGGAATGCGCCCGTTCGCGCCGTCGGCGCTTTCGGCCTGGGTGTTGGCATTGTCGGCGAACTGGCTGCTTTGGTAGCTGCTGTCCAGGTTGAGCTTCCACGGGCCATCGGTGTACCCCACGCCGAGGGTGCCTTTGTGCTTGGACGAGAAGGGCACGCGGTTGCCTTTGTTCGGGCCGTCTTCGCGGATGGTCGCATCGACGTAAGCATAGGTGGCGTACACATCGAAGCCGGCCAGCGCCGGGCTCAGGCCGTCGAGGGCATAGTTGATGCTCGACTCGATGCCCTGGTGCCGCGTTTCACCGCGTGCGATCACCGTATCGTTGGTCTGGTTGCTGTCGTACTGGTTGTCGAAGTTGATCAGAAACGCACCGATTTCGGCGCGCAGACTGCCGTTGTCGTAGCGCGTACCGAGTTCCCAAGTGCGGGCTTTTTCCGGTTTCACTTCGCCGCTGTTTACGCGGTTGGGCATCTGGCTGTACTGCACGCTGCCGAACGAGCCTTCGGTGTTGGCGTAGAGGTTCCAATCGTCGGTGAGGTGGTAGAGCACGTTCAAGGCCGGCAGCGCGGTGTTGTAGTCGCCTTTGTAGTTGACGTTGCTCAGGTTGTTGGTCTGTTGGGACTTGATCATTTCGTAGCGGATGCCTGGCGTGATGGTCCATTTGCCGATATCGATACGGTCGTCGATGAAGAACGCATTGGCTTCGGTGCCGCCGCGCGTGTCGCGGTCGTTACGGCTGTCGGTGGTCGGAAGTTGCTGATTGGCGGCAATCGGCGTGCGGTAGCGCAACTCGTGGCCGGCTTCATTGACGTAGCGGTAGCCGACGCCTACTTCGTGGGCGGTGGCGCCGAGGTCGAAGCCTTGGGCGAAGCGGGTTTGCAGGCCGCGTACCCAGTACTCGCGTGGTGACAGCGAGAGGAAGTTGCCTTGATCGAGGTAGCCGCTGCGCAGGGTCTTGGTGAAGAAGCTATTGACCGTGAATTCACGGCGATCCTGCTCGTAGCGGTAGCCGACGTTGAACATCGTCCGGCGGCCCCAGAACTTGTCGTAGGGGCGGGTCGACTGGTATGGGTCGGCCTTGTAGTCCTTGACGTTCAAGCCGCCGGGCATATCGGCCTGGCCGTCGTAGTACTGCGCCATGGCGTTGAAGCTGTTGGCGTCGTCCAGTTGGTAGTTGCCTTTGAGGATCAGGTCGTCGATGCGCGTGTTGCTGTTTTCCCGCCAGTCGCCACCTCGGGTGCCGGAGTACAGCAGCGCGCCGCCCAGGCCGTTGTCGGCGGTGCCGCCGGCCAGCAGGTTGCCGGTGGTCTTGAAGCCATCGTGGCTGGAGGACGGGCTGGTTTCGGTCTGCACGCCGCCTTTGACGGTTGGCGCATCCGGGATCGCGCGGGTCACGAAGTTGACGATGCCGCCGACGTTTTGCGGGCCGTAGCGCACCGCGCCGCCGCCACGTACCACGTCCACCGCGTCCATGTTGCCCATGCTGATCGGTGCGAACGAAAGTTGCGGCTGGCCGTACGGTGCGAAGGGTACGGGGATGCCGTCCATCAACACCGTGGAGCGCGACGCCAGGCGCGGGTTGAGCCCGCGAATACCGAAGTTCAGCGCCATGTCATGGCTGCCGGTGCCGTTGTTGTCCGGAGCATTGACGCCGGGGATGCGGTTGAGCACGTCGCGGGCCTGGGTCGCGCCTTGGCGTTCGAATTCGTCGCGGCGGATGACATCACGGGCGCCGGGGTGTTCGAACACGTTGGTCTGCGTCGCATCGCCGAGCCAGTCACCGACCACGTTGGAGGTTTGCAGTTCGAAGGTGGCCGGGGCGTCGGCTGGTTGCAGGCTGTAGGCGTTGTCGCCCTCGGCACGGGCTTGCAGGCCACTGCCTTCCAAGAGTTTTTGCAGGCCTTGGGCGGCGCTGTAGTTGCCCGACAAACCAGGGCTTTGCAGACCGGCGGTGACGTCGGAGCCGAAGGACACCAGCACGCCGGCTTCGCGGCCGAATTGGTTCAGGGCCGCTTCCAGGGTGGTCGGTGCGATGTGATAGGCCTTGGCTTCGGCGGCCATCAGCGGCGGCAGCACGGTCAGGCTGAGGCTGGCGCCCAGTACGAGTTGGCGCAGGGAGCGGGCAAGAAGCGTGGGTTGCAGGGGCATGAAGGGCGGTCCTGAGAAGGAAGGATCAAGGTGGCTTTCCTTCTCTGTCACGCGAGGGGTGGAAAACGGCTCATTGTTATTTAAATAATTTCAGGCGCGTGCCTGCACCGTCACCCAGTAGCGGGTAAAACGCCGCACCTTGACCGGCAGGCTGACTTCCAGCAGGTCGAGAATGCGTTCACTGTCATCCAGTGGATAACTGCCGGACAGCAGCAGGTTTGCCACCTGCGGGTCGCAATTGAGCTGGCCGCGGCGGTAACGCCCGAGTTCGCCGAGGAAGTCCTCCAGGCGCATGTGCGCCGCCACCAGCATGCCGTCAGCCCAGGCGCCGCTGTTGGCGTCGACAGGGCGAGGGCTGTCCCAGCCTTTGCGGGTGTAATTGACCTGATGCGCGGCCTCGACGATCAGCGGCAGGCCGCTGTAGCTGTTGGGCGCCACGTCGACACGGCCGTCGAGCACCGCCAGCTGGGTACGGTCACTGAACTGACGTACATTCAGCCGCGCCGCCTGGCTGCTGAGCACACCCTGGCCGGTCAGTACGCGCAGCGGCGTGGCACCTGCGCGGGCGGTCAGCAGGATTTCACCTTCGAGCAGGCGGATCAGTCGCTGCCGGCTATCGAAATGCACATCCACCGCGCTGCCGGTGTTGAGCTGCAACCGGCTGCCGTCGGCCAACTGCACGCTGCGGCGCTGGCCGATGGGGCTGCGGTATTCGGCCGTCAACGGCGGCAGAATATGTTGCTGGCGCAGGCTCCAGGCTGCCGCCGAGCCGGCCCCAAGGATTAACAGCAGCTTCAGCGCCTGGCGCCGGCTGTTGGACGTCGGTGCATTCAACGCCGCGTGTGCCAGCGGCGAAGGCATGCCGCGCAGCCGCTGGTTGACGCGCTGGATGTGGTCCCACGCGCGCTGGTGTTCGCTATGCGCATCCAGCCACTGCTGCCAGGCTGCCTGTCGGCGCGGGTTGAGCGCGCCTTGTTGCATTTCCAGCAACCAGTGCACGGCTTGTTCGGCAACTTGGGTCGAGACGTTCATAGGGCGAAATAGCAGCGCAGGGCGGCTTTGTGCAGGTGGCGTTTGACCGTGGCGACGGAAATGCCCAGTTGCACACCGATTTGCGCATAGGTAAGGCCATCGAGCTGGGCCAACAGGAAGGCGCGTTTGACCTGGGCCGGCAGGCCGTCGAGCAGTTGGTCCAGTTCCAGCAGGGTTTGCAGGATGATTGCGCGGTCTTCTTCCGACGGCGCTACATGCTCCGGCATCTGTGCCAGGGCATCGAGGTAGGCGCGCTCCAGGTCCTGGCGACGGTAGAAGTTGAACAGCACGCGCTTGGCGACGGTGGTGAGAAAAGCGCGGGGTTCGATCAGCGTTGGCGCTTCCCGTGCGCTGAGTACCTTGATGAAGGTGTCGTGCGCCAGGTCAGCCGCGTTTTGCGGGCAGCCGAGTTTGCGTCGCAACCAGCCTGTGAGCCAGTGGTGATGGTCGGTGTACAGAACTTCGACGGTGTCGGACGACGGCAACGGGATTACTCCATCAGCATCGGCATGCTTTAGAGAACAAGAATTGTTCGCATTGTAGGGGCGCAAGCGAAGTTCGGCAATCCGCCAGCGCCGGTGATTCATCCGTTCTCTTTTGCTTATGAGAATATTTATCATTAATATTGCGCGCTGATGAACTTGGCGCCTGCCGCATGAAAAGCAAAACCTCACTGCCTGCCTCTTATCGCCTCGCCGTCACCTCGCGCGTGCTGGCGGCTGTGTTCGGCGGTTATCTGATGGCCTCCCTGGCCGCTATCTGCCTCGCGCTGTGGCTGCCCAACTCCCGTGCGGACGCGGTGATCGTCGGCATGATGAGTTCGTTCGTGTTCTACCTGCTGGCGGTGCTCTGGTGTTTCGCCTGCCGCACGGCGTGGCGCGCGTGGGTCGGGGTGATGCTGCCCAGCGCACTGTTCGCCACCCTGGCGGGCATAGGATTCTGGGTGGTACGCACATGAAAGAGGGTTTTCGCCAAGCCATGGCGTGGCTGCACACCTGGGCGGGGTTGATCTTCGGCTGGTTGCTGTTCGCGATTTTCCTGACGGGCACACTGGCCTACTTCAAGGACGAAATAACCCACTGGATGCAGCCCGAAGTACAGGCCCACCCGCTGGACGACGCCCGCAGCCTGGCCGTGGCGCAACACTATCTGCAGCAACAGGCGCCCACGGCCGCGCGTTGGTTCATTACCTTGCCCAACAGCCGCGACCCCGGCCTGTCGGTGATGTGGCAACACCAGGTCGACCCCGGCAAGCGTGGCAACTTCATTCAGAAAGTCCTCGACCCGGTCAGCGGCCAAACGGTCCAAGCCCGTGAAAGCATGGGCGGCGAATTCTTCTACCGTTTCCACTTCCAGCTGCAGATGCCTTACCCCTGGGGCCGCTGGCTGTCGACCCTCGCCGCGATGGTGATGTTTGTCGCGCTGATCACCGGCATCATCACCCACAAGAAAATCTTCAAGGACTTCTTCACCTTTCGCCCGCGCAAAGGCCAGCGTTCCTGGCTGGACGGGCATAACGCGGTGGGTGTGCTGGTGCTGCCGTTTCACCTGATGATCACCTACAGCAGCTTGGTGATTTTCATGAGCATGGTGATGCCGGCGCCCATCGTGGCCTCGTATGGCGACGACAGCCGGGCGTTCTTCAATGAAGTGTTCCCCAGTTCCGATAACGCGCCGGCGCTCGGCCAGCCGGGCACGTTGCAGCCGCTGTGGCCGATGTACCAGCAGGCGCGGCAACAGTGGGCGGGTGGGCATGTCGGACGCTTGGCGGTAAATAATCCGAGTGACGTCAATGCCTCGGTAAATGTGTTTCGCGCCGGGTCCGATAGCGTGGTGCATGGTTTCGGCAACACCGTCTCGTTCAACGGCACCACGGGCCAGTTGTTGCGGGTCGGCGGTGAGCCGTCCTTGCCGTCGGTCATCGGCGGCAGTTTCTATGGCTTGCACATGGGCCATTTCGCCGGCCCGGTTTTGCGCTGGCTGTATTTTATCTGCGGCCTGGCGGGCACGGCGATGATCGGCACCGGGCTGGTGATGTGGCTTGGCAAGCGCCAGCTCAAGCATGCCAAGACCGGCGTGATGCCTTTTGAACTGCGGCTGGTGGAGGTGTTGAACATCGCCAGCATGTCGGGGCTGATGATCGCCATCGCGGCGTTTTTCTGGGCCAACCGATTGTTGCCGGTGAGCGTGGCCGAGCGTTCCGGCTGGGAAGTGCAAAGCTTCTTTATCGCCTGGGGGCTGAGCCTGGTGCATGCCATGCTGCGTCGCGGTCGTCAGGGCTGGGTCGAGCAGTTGAGCCTGGGTGCGCTGCTGTTTGCCGCCATCCCACTGCTTAACGCCCTGACCACGCCGTATCACTTGGGTGCTTCGCTGATGAGCGGTGACTGGGCCATGGCTGGTTTCGACCTGACGTGCCTGGCCAGCGGGTTGTTTCTCGGCTGGGCGGCGTGGAAGATGCATCACCACACGGCGCCGCAACCCAAGGCCGAACGCGCAAGCGCATTGACGTTCAAGCAGGAGGCGAACTGAATGCTGCTTGCTCTGCTGATGTGCTACGCCGGGTTTACTGCGCTGTGCCTGGCCACTGACCGCCATCACGGCGAGCTGCTGCGCAGCAAACCTTCGCCTGCACGGCGTCTGGGGTTACGTGCGGCGGGCGGGTCGCTGCTGACGTTGGCGATCTGGCCGGCGGTGACCGTCGCGGGGTGGGGCCAGGGCTTGGTGGAGTGGTGCGCGGTGTTGATGCTCAGCGCCTTGCTGCTGGTGTTGCTGTTGCCGTACCGGCCAAGGCTGGCCTTGATGCTGGCGGGCGTCGGTCTGCTGGCCAGCCCTGTAGCGGCGTTCGGCCTGTTCTTAAGTTGAGCATGATCGTCATCCCCCCGCCGACACCTCAAGACAGTCCGCACCCGGACGCGGCCGGTGGGCGCGCGCACTTCCTGCAGGTGTTCCTGTCCCAGCGTTCGCAGATGGAGGCGCTGGTCAGCCGCCGTGTCGGTTGTCGCGCAACAGCGGCTGATCTGGTGCAAGACCTGTTCCTGCGCTTTTGGCGCCGCCCGCTGGTACAGGTCGAAGAACTCAGCACCTACCTGCTGCGCTGCGCCGGCAATATCGCCATCGACCATTTGCGCAGCGAAGGCGCCCGCGTGCGCAGCAATGAGGGCTGGTTGCCCGAGCAACAGGACAACCAGAGCTGCGAACCCCAGGCGGCCCTTGAAGCGGGCAATGACCTGCGCCATGTCGAAGCCGCATTGCGCAGTTTGCCCGAGCGCACCCGGCAGATTTTCCTGCTCAACCGCATCCACGGTCGTAAATATGCCGAGATTGCCAAGGCGATGGGCTTGTCCCAAAGCGCCGTGGAAAAACACATGATGCGTGCCCTCCAAGCCTGCAAAGCGAGCCTGCGCGAACCGTCGCCGCCACGTACGCCAGGGAAAGCTTCGTGAACGTCACGCCCACGCCCGCCCAGGAACAGGCCGCGCTCGCCTGGCTGAGCCTGCTGCACGACCACCCCAGCGGTGGCGAGCAAGCCGCCTTCAGCCAATGGCTGCGGGCCGACCCCGCCCATGTCCAGGCCTACTCCCAGGCCCAGGTGCTGTGGGAGTTGAGTGAAGTGCCGGCACGCACCTTGGCCCACGAAGACGCGCAGGCCTTGCAGGGCTATCTCGATGCGATGAGTCGGTCCAGGCGCCCGCGCAGGGTGCATTGGCGCGGCGCGTTGGCCATGGCGGCCTGTTTGTTGGTGATGGTCTCGATGGGCGCCGGTTGGCAGCCGTCGCGCTGGCTCGATGACCTGGGCGCCGATTACGTGACGGCGCCAGGGGAGGTGAGGACCGTCATCCTGGCCGATCAGTCCCATGTCACCCTCGACGCCGACAGCGCCATCGCGGTGGACTTCAGCCACGGCGAGCGACATATCCAGTTGCGTCGAGGCGCCGGTTTTTTCCGCGTTGTCCACACCGTCCAACCCTTTGTGGTCGAAGCGGGCAGCGGAGAAGCGCAGGTGCTGGGCACACAGTTCGAAGTGCGACTGCAACCGGCGGGGGCACAGGTGACCGTATTGTCCGGCCGGGTCGGAGTGACGCCATCCAAACAGGGGCCTCAGCAAATTCTGACGGCAGGCCAGCAAGTGGCCTACGCCGACGGTGTGGCCGAGCCGCTGCATTCGGTAGACAGCGAATCACGCCTGGCCTGGCGCGATGGGTGGCTCAATTACTACAAGGCGCCGTTGGCCGAGGTGATTGAGGATTTGGCCCGCTACTACCCCGGCCGCATTCTCTTGCTCAATGACGAAATGGGCGCCAAACGCGTCAGCGGCAGCTTTCCCAGCAAGGACCCTGTGGCCGTGTTGAGTGCCCTGCAAGCGGTGCTTGGTTTTGAACAGTACAGGCTGCCGGGCCGGATGATTGTGTTGCGCTAAGCCCGCATCGCCGTTCACCGAACCTTCATCTCATTTGCCAAAACCTGTCACTAAACGGTTACACGTGCCGTGGATCATCCTTGGGTTCCTGAGCAAGCGGTCAGGAAGCTACCTACATCTGCCCGTTCAACAGAGCAATGTCAGTAAGGGATCTACACGTGAACTACAACAAACTTTATGCCCTGCTCCTGGCCTCGGGCCTGGGCGGTTTTGCGCCGCTGATTCTGGCGGACGATTCCCAGGATGTCGGTTCTGTGAATGTCGCCGGCAAGCAAACCCTGGGCAACGGCCACATGATCCGCGAGGAAAGCGCCAAGGCACGGTCGACGGTGACCAAGGAAGCCATGGACGAGATGTCGGCGACCGCCAACGCCATCGACAAGCTCAAATACACGCCGGGTATCAACGTCTCCAGCGACGACGCCAGCGGCACCAGCGGTACCACCTTCACCATGCGCGGCATGAGCTCTGATCAGGTGGGTGTGTCTGTCGACGGCGTACCGATCAACGATTCGGGCAACTACAGCGTTTACTCCAATCAGATGGGCGATCCGGAAAACCTCGCTGAAGTGTTTGCCACTCAAGGTTCCTCCGAGGCGGATGGCCCGCACATCGGCTCCAGCGGCGGCAACATCGGCATGATCACGATTCGGCCGGCCAGGGACGCCGGGGTGTTCGCCAAACAGATCGTCGGTTCCAATGCCTTGCGCAAGACCTTCGTGCGCGTCAATACCGGTGATTTCGGTGGCTTCAAGACCTGGGTCTCGGCGTCTCACCTGGAAGGCGACAAGTGGCGCGGCAAGGGCACCCTGCGCAGCGATAAAGTTGAGTGGAGCAGCCTGTACGAAGATGGCAACGGCAACTCCACCCTGGCCACCGTCAAGTACAACCAACAGGAAAACTACAACTACAACAGCCTGAGCAAAGCACAGTTCGACACCGAAGGACGACGCAAGGACTACGCGCAAACGCCGATATACAAGGCAGGATTACTGTCGGCGTCCTACAAGCTCAACCGCAACCCGTTCGAAAGCGTCAACGCCACGCTGACCCAGCGCTGGCAGTTGCAAGACAATTTGTCGCTGACGCTCACGCCGTATTATTACTGGGCCAACGGTGGCAGCTTCAGCGGCCAGACCGCCTCGAACCTGGGGCCGGGTTCCGACAAGGCCGGTAATTACGACCTGGGCAACCTGCAATCGGCCAATTATTACCGCCCCTCATGGACCGAAACCTGGCGCCCTGGCTTCACGGCCAAGATGAAGTGGGACATCAACGAGGAACACAGCCTGGACTACGGCTACTGGTATGAACGCGCACGCCAGCGCCAGACCCAGCCATTTATCGGGATCAACGGTGAAGGCGCGCCCGATGATGTGTGGGGCGACTACAACGACGGTGCTCAGGTGGTCGATAAAAACGGCAAGACCGTACAAGGTCGCCACTACTACACCGTGACCCCGGCACAGAAACTCTGGGTTCAGGACAACTGGCAAGCCACGCCGGACCTGAGTTTTGTCGGCGGTGTGGCGTACCAGTATGTCGAGCGTGACGGTAATAACCTCGGCAGCCTGTACGACCAGCCGGAGCAACGTAACACCCGCTATCACCAGTTCCTGCCGAACTTCAGCGCCAAATACCAGGTGGACGAGAGCAACCAGGCGTTCTACAACGTCACCCGCAACATGCGCACGCCGCCGAACTACGTGCTGTACAACAAAGGCGATTCCGTCAGCCTCAAGTCCGAGCTGAGCTGGAACCAGGAACTGGGCTGGCGCTACACCGAAGACGACATGGCGTTGAGCGCGACGCTGTTCTACATCAGCTTCAAGGATCGCCAAGTGTCGACCACCGACGCCAGCGGTGACTACATGGTGCTCAACGTCGGCGGTGTGGATAACAAAGGCCTGGAACTTGAGTGGAGTGGTTTGTTGCCCAACAACTTCAATTACTACGCGTCCTATACCTACACCCAGTCCGAACAGAAAGACGATTTGCTCAACAGGAATGTGTTGTTGCCGACGGCGGGCAAGCAATTGGCCAATGTGCCGGAAAACATGTTCAACCTGGTGTTCGGGTATGACGACTCGCGGTTCTACGGAAATATCGCGGGCAAGTATGTTGGCAGCTTCTATGGCGATTTGACCAACAAGGAAAAGATCGAGGGCCGCACGGTGTTCGACCTGAACGCGGGTATTTATTTGCCGGTGGACAAAAAGGTCATCAAGTCGGCCGCGTTGCGGTTTTCGATGCTTAACGTGTTCGACAAGGAGTACTTGAGCTCGGCGCGTACCGTGGCGTTCAACTCGGCCCCGGTCAACGGGCTGGCACCGAGTACGGCGTATTACAACGTGGGGGAAGAGCGCACGGCGATGGTGTCGCTGGAAGCCAACTTCTAAGGCCCCCGCAACCTGGTTGGGAGGGAGCTTGATCAGTCAAGAATAAGCGCTTTACTGTGGCGAGGGAGCTTGCTCCCGTTGGACTGCGTAGCAGTCCCATTCTTTAAACGAAGCCCAGGGCCGCTTCGCGCCCCAGCGGGAGCAAGCTCCCTCGCCACAGGTTTACGCAGTACCTGCATCTTCCATTGACTAGGCCGCAGCAGGGCTAGCCCGCCCCACATTTGACCCGCTGCATGCAGGAGATCGGGTTATTTCAAGGCCGCCATGATCGCATCCGGGTTGTAGTCGCGAATCAACGTGCCATTGACGTCCACAAACGGAATCCCGCCCCCGCCCAACCCTTCATACGCCTTGCGCGCCTGGGCATCCTTCTCGATGTCGAAGGCTTGGTAAGGAATACCCTTCTGATCCAGAAAGCGTCGCGTCTGCTTGCAGTAGCCGCACCACTCGGTGGCGTAGAGCACCACGCGCGCTGAGGCGCGGACCTGCTCCGACACTACCTGCGAGGGGTTGAACAGCCGTTCGATCTTGCCCCAGTTCTGAATTACCACCACCACCAGCAACACCAGCAGGACTTTCTTGAAGACCCCGCCGAGCATCAGTTACGGCGCTTGAGCTGGTCGGTCAGTTGGGTCGGCAGGCCCTTGATGATCAAGGTGCCGGCAGCTTCGTCATATTCGATCTTGTCGCCCAGCAGGTGCGCCTCAAAGCTGATGGACAAGCCTTCGGCGCGGCCAGTGAAGCGGCGGAACTGGTTGAGGGTGCGTTTGTCGGCGGGAATCTCCGGCGACAGGCCGTAGTCCTTGTTGCGAATGTGGTCGTAGAACGCTTTAGGCCGGTCTTCATCAATCAAACCGGACAGTTCTTCAAGGCCCATCGGTTCGCCGAGCTTGGCCTGGCTGCTGGCGTAGTCCACCAGGGTCTTGGTTTTCTCGCGGGCCGATTCGTCCGGCAGGTCTTCGCTTTCAACGAAGTCGCTGAACGCCTTGAGCAGCGTGCGGGTTTCGCCCGGGCCGTCGATGCCTTCCTGGCAGCCGATAAAGTCGCGGAAGTATTCCGAGACCTTCTTGCCGTTCTTGCCCTTGATAAACGAGATGTACTGTTTGGACTGCTTGTTGTTCTGCCACTCGGAAACGTTGATCCGCGCTGCCAGGTGCAGTTGGCCCAGATCCAGATGGCGCGATGGGGTCACGTCCAGCTCATCGGTCACCGCCACGCCTTCGCTGTGGTGCAGCAGCGCGATAGCCAGGTAGTCGGTCATGCCCTGCTGGTAGTGGGCGAACAGCACGTGGCCGCCGGTCGACAGGTTGGACTCTTCCATCAGCTTCTGCAGATGCTCCACGGCCGTACGGCTGAAAGCAGTGAAATCCTGGCCACCTTCAACGTATTCCTTCAACCAGCCGCTGAACGGGTGCGCGCCGGACTCGGCATGGAAGAAACCCCAGGCCTTGCCTTGTTTGGCGTTGTAGCTCTCGTTGAGGTCGGCAAGCATGTTCTCGATGGCGGCGGATTCGGACAGCTCCGAATCACGGGCATGCAGAACTGCGGGTGTGCCGTCGGGTTTTTTGTCGATCAGGTGGACGATGCAATGACGGATCGGCATAGGCTTCTCGGCTGGTTGAAGGGGAGCGATGAGCCTCCCCAAAAAGTTGCCCAGTGTACCGCACCCGTTGGTCAAGACGCGCCCGGAAGGGCGTTTTGGACGTGCTCCGACCGGGCATATGCCTTTTTTTCACGGTTTAGAGCGATAAAGCTGACCAAATGGGTATGTTGAGGCGGATATTTCCCCGTCGCTGTGCTAGTTTTGCCCGGTCTTACGCCAAGTCTCGGCGTTAAGCGTGCATTCAGCATTTGTCAGGTCGAACCAATCCCTGTTTCAAGCATCTATAACCCCGTCCTCCGAGGTTATAGCCGGGGCGCCAGGCCAAGACGGTCGGGCTCGACGGCTGACACTGCACTCTGCAATCCATATGAATTTGATAGGGAAGGAACACCACAATGGCTTTGACTAAAGACCAACTGATCGCTGATATCGCTGAAGCTATCGACGCGCCAAAAACCACCGCGCGCGCAGCTCTGGACCAACTGGGCCAGATCGTTGCCGATCAGCTGGAAAACGGCGGCGAAATCACTCTGCCAGGTATCGGCAAACTGAAAGTGACCGAGCGTCCTGCCCGTACCGGCCGTAACCCTTCGACTGGCGCTGCCATCGAAATCGCTGCCAAGAAAGTTATCAAGCTGGTTGTGGCCAAAGGCCTGACCGACGCTGTTAATAAGTAAGACGCGTTAAAAAAACCGTGCTCCGGAGCGATCCGGGCACGGTTTTTTGTTGCCTGCGTTTTTTGTTATCAAACACCGCTACCGTGGCGAGGGAGCTTGCTCCCGCTGGGCTACGCAGCGGCTCCAGAATACAGGGGAGCGCTACGCCCTCCAGCGGGAGCAAGCTCCCACGCCCCCGTAGCGGTGTTT
>NZ_JASLAW010000136.1 GCF_030147005.1 Pseudomonas sp. | reverse complement strand
CAGTCAGTTAAGGAGGGGCGCTTTACCGTGGCGAGGGAGCTTGCTCCCGCTGGTCTGCGCAGCAGTCCCATTTTCTGGGGTCGCTTCGCGGCCCAGCGGGAGCAAGCTCCCTCGCCACAGGCCGACGGTTGCCTGCTCTAGCGCTTAACTGACTGGCATTGGGGCAAGCCCGGCTCCTACAGGGATTGCATTTCAATTCAAGGTTTGGCGAGTTCCGGCAGATCGCCGGTCAAGCCCAAGGCCTGGCGTACAAAAACGGCCTTGGCTTCCGGCATCTGATCGACGATTTTTAACCCGGCATTGCGCAACCACCGCAACGGCAGCTGATCGGCCTGGAACAAGCGCTCGAAGCCTTCCATTGCCGCCATCAACGCCAGGTTGTGCGGCATGCGCCGACGCTCATAGCGGCTCAGCACCTTCACATCCGCCAGACGCTCGCCGCGTTCGCAGGCCGCCAACAATACTTCAGCCAGCACTGCGGCATCGAGAAACCCCAGGTTCACGCCCTGCCCCGCCAACGGATGGATGACGTGGGCCGCATCGCCAATCAATGCAAGGCCCTCGGCCACATAGCGTTTAGCGTGGCGCTGCCGCAGCGGCACGCAGACGCGCGGGTCGGCGCTGATCACGTGGCCGAGGCGTCCTTCAAAGGCCCGCTCCAATTCACGGCAGAAGCGTTCATCATCCAGGGCCATCAGGCGCTCGGACTCTTCCGGCGTGGTCGACCATACGATCGAGCACCAGTCCTCTTGCCCATCGCGCACCAGCGGCAAGAACGCCAGCGGGCCGGTGTCGGTGAAGCGTTGCCACGCCGTGCGCTGGTGCGTCCGGCTGCTGCGCACGCTGGTCACGATGGCGTTATGCAGGTAGTCCCATTCACGCGTGGGGGTGCCGGTCAGGCGGCGCACGGCTGAGTTGGCGCCGTCGGCAGCGACCACCAGCGGCGCCCGCAGCTTGCGCCCATCGGCCAGGGTCAGCAGCCATTCATCGCCGGAGCGGCGCATCTGCTCCAGGCGAGCATTGGCCAGCAACCCCAGGTCACAATCATGCAGGCGGTCCAGCAAGGCATCCTGAACCACGCGGTTCTCGACGATATGCCCCAGCACCTCGGCATGTACGCTGGCCGCCGAGAAGTGGATCTGACCGGTGCCGCTGCCGTCCCACACTTGCATCTCACCGTACGGGCTGGCGCGACGCTGGACGATGCCGTCCCACACGCCAAGGCGCTCCAGAATGCGCTGGCTGGCGGCGGACAACGCACTCACCCGCGGTTCAAACGCCGATGTCGGTTCGAACGGTTTGACGCTCAGCGGGCTGCCGTCAAGCAGCAACACCTGCAGGCCACTGCCCTGCAACGCCAGCGCCAGGGCGCTCCCGACCATGCCGGCCCCGACAATCAGCACATCTGCGCGCATGTCCATATTCAAGCCTGTCTCGCTGGCGGCTTGCGCCGCACGTAAAGGGTTTTGTCGACCCGCGCCACCAGGGTGCCGGAGCCGTCATGAATCTGGACCTTGAGGCGAGGCAAATATTTCTCGCCATCGGCGGTCTGTCGACGAATCTCATTGAGCAAGGCGTCGTCGATGGAAAACTCGGCATACACCGGGCCTTTGCCCGGTGAGACGAAGTCGATGCTGGCGGCTTTGTCCCAGACGATGTAGTCGCGGCCCAGGTTCTCCATCAGCATCAGCATGTAGAACGGGTCGACCATCGAATACAGGCTGCCGCCGAACTGCGTGCCCACATAGTTACGGTTGTACCAGCCCAGGCCCATGCGCACTTTGACGTGACGAAAGTCTTCGCTCATCTGCTGCACGCTGACACCGGCGCCCAGATACGGCGGGTAAAGCGTCATCACCCAGCGCAACAGCCGCGCCTTGCCCAGGCGTTCGATCAGCCACTTACGCATCGGAGCGCGTGCCCAGGCCCATGGCCTGGCGGGCGAACCAGCGTTTGGCCGGCGGTAGCAGGTCCAGGCCGAGCAGGCCCATGTTGCGCCCCAGCGCAACCAACGGTTGCCCGCTGCCGAACAGGCGCGTGACCTGGTCGGAGAAACCCACGGTCAGTTGCTGGTCCAGGCGCTGGCGCTCGCGATAGCGTTGCAGTGTGGGCAAGTCGCCCGGCACCGCCGGCCCGGCCAGCAAGGCTTCGGCCAGGGCGCTGGCATCGCGCAGGGACAGGTTGAAACCCTGCCCGGCGATGGGGTGCAGGCTGTGCGCCGCATTGCCGAGGACCACCAAGTGCGAGCGTACTTGCTCTTCCGCTTCCACCAGGGTCAGCGGATAAAGATGCCGCGCGCCCACTTGTTTCAGGGTGCCCAGGCGATAGCCGAACACGTCCTGCAATTCACTCAGGAAACTGCGCTCGTCAAGGCTGGCCAGGCGCTGGGCATCCATGCCGATGCGGGTCCACACCAGCGCGCAGCGGTTGTCGGGCAGCGGCAGCAAGGCCATCGGCCCTTCATCGGTAAAACGCTCGAACGCTTCGCCATTGTGGGCTTCGCTCGGCGTGATATTGGCGATCAACGCGCTCTGGTTGTAGGGCCGGGTTTTCACGCCGATGCCAAGCTGCTCACGCAGACCGGAGCGACCGCCATCGGCCAATACCGCAAGGTCGCACTCCAGCACGGTTTCATCGTTGAGCGTCAGGCGGTAGCCATCAGGCAGCGGCTCCATGCGCGTGACTTCCGCCGGGCAGCGCCAGCTGACCACGTCTTTGTCCAGGCCCTGCCACAGGCATTGGCCCAGCCAGGCGTTTTCCACCACGTAACCAAGGGCCGGCACGCCCTCCTCCAGGGCTGACAGACGCGCGGTGGAGAAACGCCCACGGTCGGACACGTGAATCTGCTTGATCGGCTCGGCGCGGCGTGAAATGTCCTGCCACAGACCCAGGCGCTGATAGATCTGCCGGGCACCAAAGGACAGCGCCGAAGAACGCGCATCGTAGCTCGGCTGGTAGCTGTCGCCGGGGGCGAAGGGTTCGATCAGTGCGATTTTCCACCCGCGCGCCTTGGCCCCGGCCTGCAACGCCAGTGCCAGGCTGGCGCCCACCAGGCCGCCACCGATGATCGTCAGGTTGACCCGGCTCATCGGGCAGCCGCCATCAGCGCTTCGATCTCGGCCACTGTCTTGGGCACCGCGCCGGTCAGAATTTCACAGCCTTGCTTGGTCACTATCACGTCGTCCTCGATGCGTACGCCGATGCCACGCCACTTCTTCGCTACGTTCTGGTTGTCCGGTGAAATGTAGATGCCCGGCTCCACAGTCAAGGCCATGCCGACTTCCAGCACGCGCCATTCACCGCCCACTTTGTACTCGCCCACATCATGCACATCCATGCCCAGCCAGTGGCCGGCGCGGTGCATGTAAAAGGCGCGGTAGGCTTCAGTGGCGATCAGCTCGTCAACGTCGCCTTGCAGCAACCCCAGCTTGACCAGCCCGGCCGTGATGACCTGCACGGTCGCCTCGTGCGCCTGGTTCCAATGCTTGTTTGGCGCGATCTGCTTGAAGGCGGCTTCCTGGGAGGCCAGCACAATCTCGTAGATCGCCTTTTGCTCGGGGGAAAATTTGCCGTTGACCGGCCAGGTGCGGGTGATGTCGCTGGCGTAGCAGTCGATCTCGCAACCGGCGTCGATCAGCACCAGGTCACCGTCCCTGAGCAGTGCGTCATTCTGCTGGTAATGCAGGATGCAGCTGTTACGCCCGGCGGCAACAATGGAGCCATAGGCCGGCATTTTTGCGCCGCCCTTGCGAAATTCGTAATCCAGTTCGGCCTCCAGGCTGAACTCATGCAGGCCGGCGCGGCAGGCCTGCATCGCCCGCACGTGGGCAGCGCAGGAAATCCGCGCCGCCTCGCGCATCACCTTCACTTCCGCCGCCGATTTATACAGGCGCATGTCGTGCAGCAAATGATCCAGGGCAACGAATTCGTTCGGCGGCTGGGCGCCCAGGTGCGCCTTGGAGCGGATCACGTTGATCCACTCCATCACATGCCGGTCGAATTCGGCATTGCTGCCCATGGCCGAATACACCCGGTCACGGCCTTCGATCAGGCCGGGCAGGATGTCGTCGATATCGGTGATGGGAAACGCGTCGTCAGCGCCAAAGTCGCGGATCGCGCCTTCGGTACCGGCGCGCAGCCCCTCCCACAATTCGCGTTCGGCGTTGCGCTCGCGACAGAACACTATGTACTCGCCATGTTGGCGGCCGGGCATCAGCACGATCACCGCTTGCGGCTCGGGGAAACCGCTCAGGTACTGGAAGTCGCTGTCCTGACGGTAGACGTGCTCCACATCACGATTGCGGATCGCCACGGCGGCGGCCGGCAGGATGGCGATGCTGTTGGGTTCCATCTGCGCCATGAGCGCCTTGCGGCGACGGGTGTATTCCGCTTTGGGGATATGGATCATGGGCAGATGGGCTTCCTTTTCTTAGCGTAGCGACGGCTAATTAATGCAGCGAAGGCTTGGGCGCTGCCGGCTCAGCGGACTTTCTGGTCTCGGTGAACAACAGCAATGGCGCGACGCGCAGGTATTCCATGACTTCCATGTAGTCGCCCTCGCCATCTTCGGATTCTTCCAGGGCGTCTTGCACCTGGGAAATCGCTGCCAGGTCCTGCAACACTTCTTTGGCGTCGGTGCTCAGTTCCAGGCCACCGGCATTCACGCCGAAGCCGTGGAGGAAACCCTGGCACCATTGACCCAGTGCAGCGGCGCGTTCGGCGAGCGGCGCATCGTCGGTCGGCAGCAGCAGGACTACGGTGACGTCATCACCGGTCAGTTCGCCCTTGACCATCTCTTGCAGGCCGACCAGCGCATTGCGCACAGTATCTTCAGGCTCCTTTTCCAGCAGCTCGGCCACATCGGCCAGCCAGTTGTCGGCATCGAAGCCGACACCGGTGCAACTGCGGCCCAACAGCACGCCGTGCAGTTCGGCAGGCGAGCAAGGGTGACCGCTGGTGCTCAGCAGTTTGGAAAAAGCGTCGTACGGGGAATTCTGAATGGGCATGGTGAGCTAGGCGCCAGACGGCGCAATGTCTAGAATGGAGCGCAGTATCCTAGCACCGGCAGACGTACCAAGACTATCGAGGGCGTCAGATCGTTTATCCTGCAGTTGCCATTCATCAGACAAATCCAGTGGAACCCAATGGAAGACACCGACCTGCAAGCGCTGATGGCCAGACTCGAGCTGCTAATTGATCGGGTCGAGCAACTTAAGAGTCAAAATGGACTCCTATTAGCTCAGGAAAAGACCTGGCGCGAGGAACGCGCTCACCTCATTGAAAAAAACGAAATCGCCCGGCGTAAGGTCGAATCGATGATTTCGCGCCTGAAGGCCCTGGAGCAAGACTCATGAGTTCAAGCAATAGCGTTACCGTGCAGATCCTCGACAAAGAATATTCGATCATCTGCCCCCAGGAAGAGCGCAGCAACCTGGTGAGCGCCGCCCGCTACCTGGACGGCAAGATGCGCGAAATCCGCAGCAGCGGCAAAGTGATCGGCGCCGACCGCATCGCCGTGATGGCCGCACTCAACATTACTCACGACCTGCTGCATAAGCAGGAGCGCCCTGACGTGCAGGCCAGCGGCTCGACCCGTGAGCAAGTACGTGACCTGCTCGATCGCGTGGATCTGGTGCTTTCCAGCGATTCGGACGCACCCAAGGGCTGATTGCCGAGTCTGTTTAAGGTATACTCGCCTCACTCCCTGGCGTGTTTGCCAGTCGGCGATGTCCCGGAGCCGATTCGCACTACCCTGGAAGTTGCACGTTGGGCTGGTGTGCATGTCCGCTAGACGGAAAGCCTTAAAGCCTACTGCTTCTTCCACCTTGAACTTTCGGGTTCAAGGGCTTAGTCGACAGCGGCTCTGCCGGGGAGCCTGAATTCACAAACTCAATGCCAGTCCCCGGACTGGCATTGTTTTATGAGCCAAAAAGCCATGACCGAACCTGCGCCGCTTTCCCGTCCGCAACTTCGACGCATGTTGCGCAAAGCCCGCCGCGCCCTCACGCCGAGCGAGCAGCGCCAGGCCGCCCAAGGCCTGTATCGGCAACTGGTACAGCACCCGCTGTTTCGCCGGGCCAAACATATTTCCTTATACCTACCGACGGACGGTGAAATCGATCCGCGCCTGCTGCTGCGCGCCGCCCAGCGCCGGGGCAAGGCCACCTACCTGCCCGTCCTGAGTGCGTGGCCGCGTACCAAGATGGTGTTCCAACGCGTGCGGCCCGGGGACACGTTGTTGCCCAATCGCTTTGGCATTCTTGAGCCACGAACCAATGCCCACCGCCAACGTAAGGTGTGGGCGCTGGACCTGGTGCTGCTGCCGCTGGTGGGGTTCGATAATGAAGGTGGGCGATTGGGCATGGGCGGCGGGTTCTATGACCGCAGCCTGGCCTACCTCGCGCGGCGCAAAAGCTGGCGCAAGCCGACGCTGCTGGGACTGGCCCATGAATGTCAGCAAGTCGATCGCTTGGCGCAGGCGAGCTGGGACGTGCCGCTGGCGGGCACTGTCACCGATAAGCAATGGTATGTCGCAGAAACGTCGCTGGAACCAGCGACGCTTTAAAGTCGTGTTAACGCTTGAATTGCTGTTGCACAGGCGAGAGTTCAACCGGTGCATCGGCCTGGTTCGACCACAGGCTCTGGGCATACCCGGTGGTCACGACACCCAGACCAAACAAAATAACCAATATCCATAGTAAATCCGGTTTACGTTGCATCGATTGCCCCCCTTCAGGCACCTCGTACACGATGACAACAACGTTCCAAAGTAGTCCGTTGCAGCTGCGCCAAGCTTTAAAGCCCGGCATTCTGCGGTAACGTGAACCAACACGCAAACCTTGGCGCCAACCGACTGTCGGTTTGTCATGGGATTGCCCGACAACTTGCCCAATGCCTTTTTCAGGAGCCCCAAAATGGCCTACTGGCTGATGAAATCCGAGCCTGACGAACTGTCCATCGACGACCTGGAAAAGCTCGGCAAAACCCGCTGGGATGGCGTACGCAATTATCAAGCGCGCAACTTTTTACGCGCGATGGCGGTTGGCGATGAGTTCTTCTTTTACCACTCCAGTTGCCCGGAACCTGGCATTGCCGGCATCGGCAAAATCGTTGAAGCCGCCTATCCCGATCCCACCGCGCTGGAGCCGCAAAGCCACTATTTCGACGCCAAGGCCAGCTCGGAGAAAAACCCGTGGAGCGCAATCGACGTCGCGCATCAGCAGACCTTTCCCAAGGTGCTGGGCCTGGGCTACCTGAAACAGCAGGCCGCGCTGGCAGAACTGCCGCTGGTACAAAAAGGCAGCCGACTCTCGGTGATGCCGGTCACTGCCGAGCAATGGGCGGCGGTCATGGGTCTGCGTTGAAGCGTTACTGGATGATCAGGTTGTTGAACAGCAGGTCTTCCACCACCGGTTTGCCGGTCTCATCGTTCATCACTTGCTGGGTTTGCTTCAAGGCTTCCTGGCGCAGCTTTTCCTTACCTTCAACGCTGCTCATGGTTTCGTTGGTCTGCTGGGTAAACAGCGCCACCAGTTGGTTGCGAATCAGCGCATCGTTGGCTTTAACCGCTGCTGCGGCTTCGGTTCCGGTAACGCGCAGGGCAATGTCGGCTTTGTACACTTTGAGTTTGGCCGTACCATCCAGGCCGTAGTTGCCCACGAACGGCGGGGTAAGGCTGATATAGCTGACTTTCGGCGCCTCGCCCTCTTTGGCTTCTTTTGCCTCTTCGGCCTGGGCTGCCATCGGCAAGGTCAGGGCCAGCATCAACAGGATCCACGCTTTCACAGTTCATTCCTCGAATTCGGTTGCCGGGTAGCATAACGCTAGCAAGGCTGAGCACAAGCTTATGGGGGCTTATCAGGCGCGGGCATGCTCGTTGACCCACGGGCGTACCCTCCTACACTTATCGGCCACGACACCAAAAGGAATAGTCCGATGAAAGCTGTGCTGTGCAAAGCCTTCGGCCCCGCCGAAACCCTGGTGCTGGAAGAGATCGCCAGCCCTGCGATCAAGAAGAACGAAATCCTGTTGGACGTGCACGCCGCCGGAGTGAATTTCCCGGACACCCTGATCATCGAAGGCAAATACCAGTTCAAGCCGCCCTTCCCGTTTTCGCCGGGTGGCGAAGCGGCCGGGGTGGTGAGTGACGTCGGCGAGAAGGTCAGCCACTTGAAAGTCGGTGATCGCGTGATGGCCCTGACCGGCTGGGGCAGCTTTGCCGAGCAGGTGGCGGTGCCGGGCTATAACGTGCTGCCGATCCCGCCGAGCATGGACTTCAACACTGCCGCCGCCTTCAGCATGACCTACGGCACCTCAATGCACGCGCTGAAGCAGCGCGCCAACCTGCAACCCGGCGAAACTCTGCTGGTGCTCGGCGCCTCCGGTGGCGTGGGCCTGGCCGCGGTCGAAATCGGCAAGGCCATGGGCGCCCGGGTGATCGCCGCCGCCAGCAGCGCCGATAAACTTGCGGTGGCCAAGGCGGCCGGCGCCGATGAGCTGATCAACTACAGCGAAGCCAACCTCAAGGAGGAGATAAAACGCCTGACCGAAGGCAACGGCGCCGACGTGATCTACGACCCAGTGGGTGGCGACCTGTTTGACCAGGCCATCCGCTCGATCGCCTGGAATGGCCGCTTATTGGTGGTGGGCTTTGCCAGCGGGCGCATCCCGGAACTGCCGGTGAACCTGGCGCTGCTCAAGGGCGCGGCAGTGGTTGGCGTGTTCTGGGGCTCGTTTGCCCAGCGTCAGCCCCAGGACAATGCGGCGAATTTCCAGCAGTTGTTTGCATGGTATGCCGAGGGCAAGTTGAAGCCGCTGGTGTCGCAGGTGTATCCACTCGAACAGGCTGCCCAGGCGATCAATGATCTGGGGCAACGCAAGGCGGTGGGCAAGATCGTCGTTCAAACCCGCTTATAAATGAGAGAGGGCCGTTCATGTGGGAGGAGGTTCGCTCCCTCCCACACTGGGTTTTATCGGCACCTGCCCAGCCCAGTAACGACTGGCAGTTGTCTATTCGCGACATGTTCATAAGAGAACATGCAATTGCTCCCATTTCCTGTGTTTGCGGATAAGAGGCGATGCTATTTTCGGTAACGAAACTGTAACATTCGCATCCGCAGTCAAAACAAGAAATTTGGAGCTCTTGAATGTTTGCTTTCTTTCGACCTGCCGCACACCAGGCGCCCCTGCCTGAAGAAAAAATAGACAGCACCTACCGACGGCTGCGCTGGCAGATCTTCGCCGGTATTTTCTTCGGTTATGCCGGCTACTACCTGCTGCGCAAAAACTTCTCCCTGGCCATGCCCTACCTGATCGACGAGGGTTACACCCGCGGTGAACTGGGGCTGGCGATGTCGGCCATCGCGATTGCCTACGGCTTGTCCAAGTTCCTCATGGGCCTGGTGTCCGACCGCTCCAACCCGCGCTACTTCCTGCCCTTCGGCCTGCTGGTTTCAGCGGGGGTGATGTTCATTTTCGGTTTCGCGCCTTGGGCAACGTCCAGCGTGACCATGATGTTCATTTTGCTGTTCATCAACGGTTGGGCCCAGGGCATGGGCTGGCCGCCGAGTGGGCGGACCATGGTGCACTGGTGGTCGCAGAAGGAACGCGGCGGCGTAGTGTCGGTATGGAACGTGGCGCATAACGTCGGCGGCGGCCTCATCGGCCCGCTGTTCCTGCTGGGCATGGCCTGGTTCAATGACTGGCATGCGGCGTTTTACGTACCGGCCACGGTGGCGCTGGCAGTGGCGGCGTTTGCCTTCATCACCATGCGTGACACCCCGCAATCGGTCGGCCTGCCGCCGATCGAGAAGTACAAGAACGACTACCCGGAAGGCTACGACGCCAGCCACGAAGACGAATTCAGCGCCAAGGAAATCTTCGTCAAGTACGTACTGCGCAACAAAATGCTGTGGTACATCGCGCTCGCCAACGTGTTCGTCTACCTGCTGCGCTACGGTGTACTGGACTGGGCGCCGACTTACTTGAAAGAAGCCAAGCATTTCACTGTCGACAAGTCATCGTGGGCGTATTTCTTCTACGAGTGGGCGGGTATCCCGGGCACGCTGCTGTGCGGCTGGATGTCGGACAAGATCTTCCGTGGCAATCGTGGCCTGACCGGCATCGTGTTCATGGCGCTGGTAACCGTGGCAACCCTGGTTTACTGGCTTAATCCGCCGGGCAACCCGGTGGTCGACATGATCGCGCTGGTCTCCATCGGTTTCCTGATCTACGGCCCGGTAATGCTGATCGGCCTGCAGGCGCTGGAATTGGCACCGAAGAAAGCCGCCGGCACTGCCGCAGGCTTCACCGGCCTGTTCGGCTACCTGGGCGGGTCAGTGGCCGCCAGTGCGGCGATGGGCTACACCGTGGACCACTTCGGTTGGGACGGCGGCTTCGTGCTGCTGATCGGCGCGTGCGTATTGGCGATCGCATTCCTGATCCCAACGCTGTGGCACACCAACAGTGTCAGCTCGGCGCGCTAACTGCCTGAGCAATCCTTGGCACAACGCTTGAGCCGCGCCTCCAGGTTTTTATCTGGCATGGCGTGGCTACGCAGGGCGTTCACGGTCTGCTCGACATAATCGCGAGTAGTCCCGTAACGCCCGCAAGCACTTTGCAGCACATGGTTCAGCACGATATCGGGCAAGTTGCCGGCATAGCTGGGCAAGTGTCGCTCCAGCACAAACCCCAACGCCTGTACCTGACTGCCATCTTCCAGCCGGCAACTGAGCCAGTGCGGTCGGTAGGACGGGTAAGGCATCTCGCGTTGCCACAACGCGTAGAGCGAAGCCTCCAACTGATCTTCCGGCAAGCGGTAAGCAAATCCGTTGCACGAACCGCCGCGATCCAACCCGAACACCAAGCCCGGCAACTCCGGCGTACCCCGGTGCTCGTGGGACCACAGGTACAGGCCCCGATGATAGCCATGGACCCGCGCCCGCACTCGCTCGGCGGATGAGCATTCCGGGCGCCAGATCAGCGAACCATACGCAAATAGCCAGACCGGCCCACCCTTGTGCCGACTCATCGTGGCCTGCATCGAGCTCATCAATTGTTCGTGAGTGAGTTGCGGCCCAAGATCGAGTCGCGGAGGGTAAGCCAATTGCAAAAGATCGGTTTCAATGGCGGTCATGGCGAAAAGCGGTGCGCCTCCTGTGTATTACCAGTTGTAAGCAACTTTACCGTAATAAAACGCACCGCTGTAACCGTACGGCGTAAAAGCGGTATAGGCGAGATGCAGGAGCAAGGCCACCCACTTGTGGAGACTGGCCGCTTTAATTCAAGCACTTTCAGCGCCGGTTCAGCCTGAGCGCCTGCCGAACCGCCAAAATAGCGCGTCCATCATGACCCACTTAGCCGCTCGACAACCCGACTATCGAGGTCGCCTATGAAAAAACTACGCTTGCCTGGCCTGGTGTTCCTGGCCCAAGCCACCACTGCTCTGGCCACTGAAACACCGGCGAACGACGACAAAGGCTTCTGGTACGCGCAGACCAGCGTCTATACAAGGCACTTCGCGCCCGACCCCGAGCACAACAACAAGCAGGACCTTTTTGGCCTGGAACGCAATGAGGCGTCCGGCCTGGTGTATGGCGCGGTGACATTTCGCAATTCGTTCAGGCAACGCTCGTACTACGCGTACGCCGGCAAGCGCTATGACATGACTGAGTACCCGGTGTACCTGAAGGTCACCGGCGGGGCGATCCAGGGTTATCGCGGCCAGTACCGCGACAAAATCCCCCTAAACCGTTATGGCGTTGCGCCGGTGATCATTCCGTCCGTGGGCACGCATTACGGGCCGATGGCGGCGGAATTGGTGCTGCTGGGGTTCAACGCGGCGATGCTGACGACGGGCGTGCGGTTCTAAGCAAGCCCACCGTTGTTCCGCTCAGGGCCGGGGGGCGTAGGCAAATACGTCAGCGCGCATCTGGTGCGCATCCATACCCGCGTCGACCAAGGCATCCAGCGTGCCGTAGATCATCGCCGGTGATCCACTGGCGTACACATGCACGGCCTTAAGGTCGGCAATGTCCTCGCACACGGCTTCATGCAGCAACCCGCAGCGCCCTTCCCAACCGCACAGGTCACTGACCACTTTGTGCAGGAACAGGTTGGGCAGTTGCCGCCACTGGTCCCAGTGCTCGATCTCGTAGAAATCTTCCGGGCGACGCACGCCCCAATACAGGTGCACGGGGTGCTTGAAGCCGGAAGCCCGGCAATGCTCGATCAGGCTGTGCATCTGGGCCATGCCGGTGCCGGCGGCGATCAGCACCAGCGGCCCGTCCGGCAACTCCGCCAAGTGGGTATCGCCGAACGGCAGTTCGATACGGGCCATCTGATTACGCTGGAGCTGGTCCAGCAGGTTGCGTGCGCTGTCTTCACGGGCCAGCACGTGCAATTCAAGCTCGCGTCCGGAGTGAGGCGCCGACGCCAGGGAAAACGCCGACTTCTCGCCGTTCTCACGCTCGATCATCAGGTATTGCCCGGCGTGGTAACGCACTGCCTTTCCAGCCGGAGCCAGCAGGCGCACGCGCCACACATCGCCGCCGACTTCCACGCATTCGCTCAATTGGCACGACAACTTGCGCAACGGCAACTCTCCCGGCGCCAGCACGCCATCCCACAACACGATGCAATCTTCCAACGGCTCGGCGATGCAGGTATAGAACTCACCATGATCACGCACCTCGCCGGCCTGCTGCACCCGGCCCTCCACCAACAGCGCCGCACAGACGTGGCATACGCCGTTGCGACAGGCCTGCGGGCATTCATAGCCCAGGCGGCGCGCGCCCTCGAGGATTCGTTCGCCGGGATTCAGCTCCAGTACTGCGCCGGAAGGTTGCAGGGTTACACGCATCAATCTATTCCCAATTCTTTCCAGATTGCATCGACGCGCGCAGTCACCGCGTCATCCTTGACGATTACCCGGCCCCACTCGCGGGTGGTTTCACCCGGCCATTTGTGAGTCGCATCCAGGCCCATTTTCGAGCCCAGGCCCGACACCGGCGAGGCAAAGTCGAGGTAGTCGATCGGCGTGTTGTCGATCATTACCGTGTCGCGCTTGGGGTCCATGCGCGTGGTAATGGCCCAGATCACGTCATTCCAGTCGCGGGCATTGATGTCGTCGTCGGTGACGATAACGAACTTGGTATACATGAACTGTCGTAAAAACGACCACACGCCCAGCATTACCCGCTTGGCATGGCCTGGATACGACTTCTTCATGGTGACGATGGCCATGCGGTACGAGCAGCCTTCCGGCGGCAGATAGAAGTCGGTGATTTCCGGGAACTGCTTTTGCAGGATCGGCACGAACACTTCGTTCAGCGCCACGCCGAGGATGGCGGGCTCGTCCGGTGGCCGGCCAGTGTACGTGCTGTGGTAGATCGGTTTGATTCGATGGGTGATGCGCTCGACGGTGAACACCGGAAAGCTGTCGACTTCGTTGTAATAACCGGTGTGGTCGCCGTACGGCCCTTCATCGGCCATTTCACCGGGGTGAATCACGCCCTCGAGGATGATTTCGGCGGTGGCCGGCACTTGCAGATCGTTACCGCGGCACTTCACCAGCTCAGTGCGGTTGCCGCGCAGCAGACCGGCAAAAGCGTATTCAGACAGGCTGTCCGGCACCGGCGTCACGGCGCCCAGGATGGTGGCCGGGTCGGCGCCCAGGGCCACGGAGACCGGGAACGGCTGGCCCGGATGCTTTTCACACCACTCACGAAAATCCAGGGCGCCGCCGCGGTGGCTCAGCCAGCGCATGATCACCTTATTGCGGCCGATCACTTGCTGGCGGTAGATGCCGAGGTTCTGGCGGTCCTTGTTCGGACCTTTGGTGACGGTCAGGCCCCAAGTGATCAGCGGGCCGACATCGCCGGGCCAGCAGGTCTGCACCGGGAGCATGGCCAGGTCGACGTCATCGCCTTCGATGACCACTTCCTGGCACACCGCGTCCTTGACCACCTTGGGCGCCATGGCAATGATCTTGCGAAAGATCGGCAGCTTCGACCACGCGTCCTTCAAACCTTTCGGCGGCTCCGGCTCCTTGAGGAAGGCCAGCAGCTTGCCGATCTCGCGCAGTTCGCTGACCGACTCGGCGCCCATGCCAAAGGCGACGCGTTCAGGGGTGCCGAACAGGTTGCCGAGCACCGGGATGTCAAAACCGGTCGGGTTCTCGAACAGCAGCGCCGGGCCCTTGTTACGCAAGGTGCGGTCGCAAATCTCAGTCATTTCCAGTACCGGTGAAATCGGCATCTGGATACGTTTCAACTCTCCGCGCTGCTCAAGTTGCTGCACGAAATCCCGAAGATCCTTGAATTTCATTAACCATGCCACCCGTAAAATAGGTGTACATCCTACCTGCTCTAGAAGCGGCTGGCAGCTTAATTGGCCGTCAGGCCCCGTGATTGCAGCGAACTGAACAACGGCTCCAGGAAGGCCTCGATATGCCGGGCGCCCACGTCGGAAAGGTGGTTATCGTCGGTGTACAGCGCCCGCCCATTGAGTTCCACCCGGCACAAGCCATCGGCGCCGCACAGCAAAGGCGCGGGATCCAGCACCCTGACACCGCTGTCGGCAGCCGCCAGTTCGTCGAACAACTGGGTGATATAAGCCTGACGTTTTACATGCTCCGCCACGGGGAGCCCTTCACCGTCCACCGGTCGGTTCATCATCGCCAGGCGGCTGAGGCGGTAAGGCACGATGATTTCCTGCAACGGCACCTCCTTGACCAGCCAGACGTTATGCCCGGCGGCGCGCAGTGCCTGGATGCGCTCGCGCAGGCCCTGGGCAAAGCGCTGCTCGGCGACAGCGCGCACGTATTTTCCGGTGCCGGGGTCCTTGAGCGCATGCTCCTTGTCACCCGACATTTGCCCATAGACATACAGGCTCCAACGCGCCGCCAGTACCACATCGCTGAATTTTTTCTCGGCCATCGCCTTCTCGACGCGATGGTTGAAATGCGCACACCGGGCGATATTCTCCAAGCCATCCAACGGGATACAGCCGGCAAAACTGGCTTCAACCAGGCTGATATCGTGGCGATCAGCGCCTTCCTTGAGCGCCGGAATCAACGCGGTGGCATGACTGTCGCCCCACACCAGCGCCGAGACGGATTGGGTTTGCGGCCCGAAATGGCAGAACAACCGCTCATCGGGCGTGTCCTTGTCAGCCATGCACGCCAGCAGCTCCGGGCTCCACTTCTTCGCCTGCGCGAAACGCAACGCCTGTTCGGACAGCCGCGAAGGCACACCGTCGAATTCGCGTATCGCAAGGCCAGTAAAGCCCAGGCCCAGAATGCCGACCACGGCTGCCGCCAGAATCGCTTTGCGTCCCGCCAACAGGCGTTTCTCGCGGAACGGCGTTTCCACAAAGCGCCAGGACAAATAACCCAGCACCAACGAAAGCAGCATCAACCCGGCCAGTTCCAAGGCGCTCAAGCCATCCACCGCGGCATAGTTGGCGTACACGAACACCGGCCAGTGCCACAGATACCAGGAATAGGAAATCAGCCCGATGCCTACCATTACCCGCGTACTCAACAGCCGCCCGACCCAGGTGTGTTGCTGCCCGTTGGCCCAGATCAACCCGACGACGCCCAGCACCGGCAACAGCGCAGACGGGCCGGGGAAAGGTGTTTTCGCGTCGTAACCCACTACGGCGATCAGAATCAGGGCCATCGAGGCCAGGCTGACCCCTTGCGCCAGGGCGGGCGAAGCGCGCCACTCATATTTGGGCAGCACCGCCAGCATCGCGCCGGCCAGCAATTCCCAGGCCCGCAGGTGCAGCAGGAAGAAGGCTTTTTGCGGCTCATGCTGAACCGCCCAGACGCTCATGCCAAAAGAACCCAGCAACACCGCGAACAGCGCCAGGCGCCAGTGTTTCAGGCGACTTGAAAGCAACGTGAGCAGCAGGGGGAAGAAAATGTAGAACTGCTCTTCCACCGCCAGTGACCACGTGTGCAACAGGGGCTTGATGTCAGAGGACGCATCGAAATAGCCATGCTGGCGCGAGAACAACAGATTGGAAGTAAAGGTCACCTGATAGTGCGCGGACCGCCCCAACTCCTCGTAATCCTTGGGCGCCAACAGAAACCAACCCACCACGAGTGTCGCCGCAATCATTACAAATAGCGCCGGCAGGATACGCCGTGCGCGCCGGGCCCAGAAGTCGATGAAACTGAAGCGGCCGGCCTGGCGCTCGCGCCAAATAATGGAAGTGATCAGAAAGCCGGAAATGACGAAGAACACATCGACGCCAACGAAACCGCCGGTAATACCGGGAACGCCGAAGTGAAACAACACGACTGCGAGGACAGCGATGGCACGCAGGCCGTCGATGTCTCTGCGATAAGCAAGAGTGGTCATAAGAATTGTGGTCAGTCAGTGACGAAAGGAGTGAGCGTAGTCGCGCGTACAATTTTTGTTACTTAACGGACACTTATGCCATAAAACCCGATGAATCTCGACGCAAAAAAAATGGCGCCCTGTTGGGACGCCATTTTCTGGACCTGAAACGCCGTATTACTTGCGCTTCATCGACAGGAAGAATTCGTCGTTGGTCTTGGTGGTTTTCAGCTTGTCGATCAGGAACTCGATGGCGGCCACTTCGTCCATCGGGTGCAGCAGCTTGCGCAGGATCCACATGCGCTGCAGTTCGTCGTCGGCGGTCAGCAACTCTTCACGGCGCGTACCGGAACGGTTGATGTTGATGGCCGGGAACACACGCTTTTCAGCGATACGACGGTCCAGGGGCAGTTCCATGTTGCCGGTACCCTTGAACTCTTCGTAGATCACTTCGTCCATCTTCGAGCCGGTTTCAACCAGCGCGGTGGCGATAATGGTCAGCGAGCCGCCTTCTTCGATGTTCCGCGCGGCGCCGAAGAAACGCTTCGGCTTCTCCAGGGCGTGGGCATCGACACCACCGGTCAGCACCTTGCCGGAGCTTGGGATAACGGTGTTGTAGGCACGGGCCAGACGGGTGATGGAGTCGAGCAGGATCACCACGTCTTTTTTGTGTTCGACCAGGCGCTTGGCCTTCTCGATCACCATTTCAGCAACCTGCACGTGGCGGGTTGGCGGCTCATCGAACGTCGAGGCAACCACTTCGCCACGCACGGTGCGCTGCATTTCGGTCACTTCTTCCGGACGCTCATCGATCAACAGTACGATCAGGTGAACTTCAGGATTGTTACGTGCGATGTTCGCTGCAATGTTCTGCAGCATGATCGTCTTACCGGCTTTCGGCGGCGCGACGATCAGGCCACGCTGGCCTTTGCCGATCGGTGCGCACAAGTCGATCACACGACCGGTCAGGTCTTCGGTGGAACCGTTACCGGCTTCCATCTTCATGCGCACGGTCGGGAACAGCGGGGTCAGGTTCTCGAAGAGAATCTTGTTTTTCGCGTTCTCTGGACGATCGAAGTTGATCGTGTCGACCTTGAGCAGAGCGAAGTAACGCTCGCCTTCCTTCGGAGGGCGGATCTTGCCCACGATGGTGTCGCCGGTGCGCAAGTTGAAGCGACGGATCTGGCTCGGCGAGACGTAGATATCGTCTGGGCCGGCAAGATAGGAAGCGTCTGCGGAGCGGAGGAAGCCGAAGCCGTCCTGGAGAATCTCCAGCACGCCATCACCGGAG
Organism: Pseudomonas sp.; assembly: GCF_030147005.1. GTDB lineage: Bacteria > Pseudomonadota > Gammaproteobacteria > Pseudomonadales > Pseudomonadaceae > Aquipseudomonas. The sequence continues at coordinate 11,161 of NZ_JASLAW010000136.1, read as the reverse complement.
ATTTCCTCGCCGCTTTTCGCGTGCTTCTTGAGCAGGGAGAAAATCACGTCCTGCTTGCGCGAACGGGCCATATTTTCTATGCCCATTTCTTCGGCCAGTTGGAGCAGGTCGGTAATCGGCTTTTGCTTGAGTTCAGTCAGATTCATATAGGAATGACGTAATCATTTATGGAGGGGGGAAATTAAGCTTTTGGCTTAATGAGGCCGCGCCGCAGAGAAGGCGACAGGATCGCGTACTAATCGAAAAGGAATGCGTCGGCGACGGCTTGCAGGGGGCACGGGAGAAACCAGTGCGGGGCCGAATGTAACACCTGAGTTTCGGAGCGTCTAGCCCTGTTTTACGAAAAAGCCCCGAGATTTTCGGGGCTTTTTTGGCGACGCTTAGATGTTGGCGTCGAGAAATGCTTGCAACTGGGATTTCGACAACGCGCCGACTTTAGTGGCTGCAACCTCGCCGTTCTTGAACAGCATCAGGGTCGGAATACCACGCACGCCATGCTTGGCCGGGGTTTCCTGGTTGTCGTCGATGTTCAGCTTGGCAATGGTCAGTTTGCCTTCGTATGTGGTTGCAATGTCGTCCAGGACCGGAGCGATCATTTTGCAAGGGCCGCACCATTCAGCCCAGTAGTCAACCAGCACCGGGCCTTGAGCCTTGAGTACTTCGGCCTCAAAGGTCGCGTCGGTGACGTGCTTGATAAGATCGTTGCTCATGGATGTCTCCGGATTGTAAGCAAAAAAAACGTTGCCCATCATAGCCGCCCTTCCCCCGTTCAGGAAGCCGCCTCTGATTGAGTCTTGCTATGGTGACGCATGACTTTGGATATCACCTGCTCACGGCGAGACGGGCGTGACGAAGGCAATGCCCGTGCGCAACGCGGCATTACGAACATGTTCCTGCATGGTTTTCTGCGCTGCCGCACTGGTACGCCGGGCCAGGGCGCGCAGGATTTTGCGATGTTCCTGCCAGGTTTCCATGGCTCGTTCCGGCCGGATGAACGGTAGTTTCTGGCTTTCCAGGAATACATCGGCGCTGGCACTCAGAATACTCACCATCGCCTGGTTGCCGCTGGCCAGCAGGATGCGCTGGTGGAATTCGAAGTCCAGCCGGGCGGCGGCTTCAAAGTCACAGGCTTTAAGCTCTTTGCGCATCGCCTCGACATTGTCTTGCAGGCTGTCGAGTTCGTCAGTGGTCAATGTGACCGCCGCCAAACCAGCGGCAAACCCCTCAAGCGCGTAACGCAGCTGGAAGATATCCAGCGGCGTGGCCTGCGCGGCAAACGGCCAGGGCAGTTCGGACGACGGTGCCGGCGCCTGCACGAATACGCCCTTGCCCGGCTGCACATTGACCACCCCCAAGGCGCTCAAGGACGACAACGCCTCACGCAGCGACGCTCGGCTCACGCCCAAACGCATCGCCAAATCGCGCTGAGATGGCAATGCATCGCCCGGCCTGAAACCTCGCTCCTTGATCAGTTTGCGGATGGCCTGCAGGGCCGCTTCCGGTACGGCTTGGGCGATGGAATTCATAAATAACTCATGGTTTGAGCCAACTGAGCGGCTAGTTGTAAAGCTATTCATGCCTGTCGGCAAGCCACGCCCCAAAGGCGTTCGCGCGCTTTTACGGCGCTCGAAAAGGGTGCGGAAAGCTCAACGACTGTTCAGACCAGTAAGACCATCTCCTCTCAACGGAGCCGTGCCTTACAGACAATTCCGAGAGGGCTGGCATGGGCTGTGCACTGGGCAAACTCAGAAAATCCCTTCGCCCTTCTCGGAGAGTTGTCATGACCAAGCGCTACAGCGCCCTGCTCACTGCCCTGTTTGTCAGCCTGATGCTGAGCCAGGCTCCCGTCCAGGCCAACGGTCTGGACGATATCGTCGCCCGTGGCACCCTCAAGGTCGCCGTGCCCCAGGATTTCCCGCCGTTCGGATCAGTCGGCCCCGACATGAAACCCCGCGGCCTGGATATCGACACCGCCAAGCTGCTGGCCGACCAACTCAAGGTCAAGCTGGAGCTGACCCCGGTCAATAGCACCAACCGCATCCCGTTCCTCACCACCGGCAAGGTCGACCTGGTGATCTCCAGCCTGGGCAAGAACCCCGAGCGCGAAAAAGTCATCGACTTCTCCAAGGCCTACGCGCCCTTCTACCTCGCGGTATTCGGCCCGCCTGACGCGATGATCGGCAGCATCGACGACCTCAAGGGCAAGACCATCAGCGTGACCCGTGGCGCCATCGAAGACATCGAGCTGACGGCTGTCGCGCCCAAAGAGGCGACCATCAAGCGCTTTGAAGACAACAACTCGACCATCGCCGCCTATCTGGCCGGCCAGGTCGACCTGATCGCCAGCGGCAACGTGGTGATGGTGGCAATCAGCGAGCGCAGCCCGAAACGTGTACCGGCGCTGAAAGTGAAGCTCAAGGACTCCCCGGTCTACGTGGGGGTGAACAAGAACGAGCCGGCGCTGCTGGAGAAGGTCAACCAGATTCTGGTTGCGGCGAAGGCTGATGGGCGCCTGGAAAAGAACGCCGTGCAGTGGCTCAAAGAGCCGCTGCCGGCTGATCTGTGACGCGACGGAGCTGACTGATGGCGTACCAATTCGACTTTGTACCGGTGCTGGCCAACACCGACCTGTTGTTACGCGGCGCCCTGTTTACGCTTGAGCTCACGGCTATCGGCGCGATCCTGGGGGTGGCTCTGGGCATCATCGGCGCAGTGGTGCGGGCGTGGAAGATTCAGCCGTTCGCCTGGTGCTTCGGTGTGTATGTCGAGTTGATCCGCAACACACCGTTTCTGGTGCAGTTGTTCTTTATCTTCTTCGGCCTGCCGTCCCTGGGGCTGAAAATCACCGAGTGGCAAGCCGCTGTGTTGGCAATGGTGATCAACCTGGGCGCCTACTCCACCGAGATCATCCGCGCCGGCATTCAGGCTGTCCCGAAAGGGCAACTGGAAGCCGCCGCCGCACTGGCGATGACGCGTTTCGAAGCGTTTCGCCATGTGGTGCTGCTGCCGGCACTGGGCAAGGTGTGGCCGGCCCTGAGCAGCCAGATCATCATCGTGATGCTTGGCTCGGCAGTCTGTTCCCAGATCGCCACCGAAGAGCTGAGCTTCGCCGCCAACTTCATTCAGTCACGCAATTTCCGCGCCTTTGAAACCTATGCCCTGACCACCCTGGTGTACCTGTGCATGGCGTTGATGATTCGCCAGTTGCTCAACTGGATCGGCCGCCGCTACGTGACGAGGAACAGCCGATGAGTGATTTTTCCTTCTGGGACATCGTGCGCAACCTGCTCACTGGCCTGCAATGGACGCTGTTGCTGTCGTTGGTGGCGTTTGTAGGCGGCGGTGCGATCGGCCTGCTGGTGATGGCGATGCGCATCAGTCGCAAGGCATTCGCGCGTAATGTTGCCCGCACTTACATCGAACTGTTCCAGGGTACGCCGCTGTTGATGCAGCTGTTCCTGGTGTTTTTCGGCATTGCGTTGCTCGGGGTGGATATTTCGCCCTGGCTGGCGGCGGCCATTGCCCTGACCCTGTTTACCAGCGCCTACCTCGCCGAGATCTGGCGCGGCTGCGTGGACTCGATCGCCCATGGGCAGTGGGAAGCGTCGGCCAGCCTGGCGCTTAACCCCCTTGAACAACTGCGCTACGTGATCCTGCCCCAGGCCCTGCGCATTGCCGTGGCGCCGACCGTGGGGTTTTCGGTGCAGGTGGTCAAAGGCACCGCCGTGACCTCGATCATCGGCTTTACCGAGCTGACCAAGACCGGCGGCATGCTCGCCAACGCCACCTTCGAACCCTTCATGGTCTACGGCCTGGTGGCGCTCGGTTATTTCCTGCTCTGCTACCCCTTGTCCCTCAGTGCGCGCTACCTGGAAAGGAGACTGCATGCCTCTGCTTAGAATTTCTGCCCTGCATAAATATTACGGCGATCACCACGTACTCAAGGGCATCGACCTGACCGTCGAAGAAGGCCAGGTGGTGGCGATCATCGGCCGCAGTGGCTCGGGTAAGTCCACCTTGCTGCGTACCCTCAATGGCCTGGAGTCCATCAACGACGGTGTGATCGAAGTCGATGGCGAATACCTCGACGCCGCCCGCGCCGACCTGCGCAGCCTGCGGCAGAAGGTCGGGATGGTGTTCCAGCAATTCAACCTGTTCCCGCACCTGACCGTCGGCGAAAATGTGATGCTCGCGCCGCAAGTGGTACAGAAAGTGCCCAAGGCGAAGGCAGCGCAGCTGGCCAGGCAGATGCTGGAGCGGGTCGGCCTGGGGGAAAAGTTCGATGCTTTCCCGGATCAGCTGTCCGGCGGCCAGCAACAGCGTGTCGCCATTGCCCGCGCCCTGGCCATGTCACCCAAGGTGCTGTTGTGCGACGAGATCACCTCAGCCCTGGACCCGGAACTGGTCAATGAAGTGCTCAGCGTGGTGCGCCAACTGGCCAAGGATGGCATGACCCTGATCATGGTGACCCACGAGATGCGCTTCGCCCGCGAAGTCGGTGACAAGCTGGTGTTCATGCACCAAGGCAAGGTGCATGAAGTGGGCGATCCTAAGGTCGTGTTCGCCAACCCGCAAACGCCTGAGCTTGCCCACTTCATCGGTTCCGTGGAACAGCCGGGCTGACCAGTTCAAAACTACCCTGCCCTTCCAACACCGTCTGGTTCCGTACTTGCAGGGCGTCGGCGGGCAGGTCGGCGGCGATGTCGACCTGGGCCGTCAAGCGCTGACCTGTCACCGGTATCCCCGCAGCGCGTGCCACCAGGACCTGGCCGGGCAGTAACTGCTCAACCGCGCCAGCACCGGGCTGGTTCGCCACTGCCCACTCGACGGCACGCCCATCCACCTGTGCATGCTTGAGGCTAAGACGCAACTGCCCCTGCCGGCCAAAGCGGAACGCTTGCCCATCGGCGGCACCGATAAACCGTAACCCCATCGCCGACGGCTCGACGCACAACACGTTGAGCTGCAACGTGCGCGTGGCGAGCCTCACTGTAGCGCTTTCGACCAGCGCCTCCCTGCGAATGACACCATAGTCGATACGCGGTTGGCTTACGGACAATCGACAATTTTCGGCACGCGCCTCCTGAGCCAACAGCACCGAACAGAACAGCGCACAGCCGATGCGTTCAAGCTTACCGACCATGACACACCGCCGCAGTTGTTTCGAAGAACTTGTCATTATCAGGCTGGCCCTCAGGTGAAATGTTCAGCAGGCAACTGGCGGAGTCCGGCAGTAAAACCTTCAGGTCTTGCAAGTCGTTCACGTCATTGAGAAAGAGCAGGCCTTCGCCTACTACGCTGGTCAGAAAACGATCGCCCTTGCCGAACACTGCAGCCCCCTGAGGCAGTGGCCGACCCTGATCATCCGTGACGTTGACCAGCATGCGGCGCACTTTCACCACGTCGAATGCCACGGTGTTGACGGAACCGCGACCTGCGGCGAGTACCCGGGTGCCGTTCTTCAAATCAACGCGCTTTGGCAAGGACTGGGTTTGCACTTCGATATGGCTGTTGGTGTAGGCAGGCAAGCTTGGAAGCACGGCCTGGCCGGTGAAGTCGGTCCACACCGGACCTTGAGGGGTGTCGATTTTCGCGGCCCCGATGTCACCCACCGACGCAATACCAAACGTGTCCTGCACCGTGTAGGGCGAGAAGGTAACCCCACCTTCATGAGCGACCACGCCACCTTGCAATTGCCCGGTATAACTGGTGCCCAATGGGTCACGACTGACGCCCATACCGACTCGGGTGTAACGCGGCGTGAGATCCACCTGCCCGCGCATCGATTGCTCCTGCGCACTGAGGTCGCGCTCGACGCCCACTTCATAATTCACATACTCATTGACCCGTTCAGTGAGCGCCGTACCAGTACGGGATTGCCCCCCGCGGCGGCTGATATAACTGCTCACACGACGATCACCGCCCAAGGGCACGCTGACCTGCAAGCGCAACGACACGTCATCCTCGCGCACAACGTCGCGCCGGTTTCTATCCCGCGTGGCGTCGCGGCGGGCCTGAGTGCTGCCTACCTGCGAGTCGGCAATCAACGCAACATCGGCGTAGCGGAACGACTTGTTCCATGACGCGAATACGTGCTCGCTCGATTGCCCGTCAAATTGAGCGCCGTGGGTATAGCCCAGGGAGAACGCACCCAGGGTGGGGTCGACCCATGTCACGCCCGCCGTGTACTGGCTCTTGAAGCGCGACTCCAGTACATCTGCCTTGATCGGGCGGGCGGCCTCGATCACCTCGCGATAGCCCTTGGTCTGGCTGGTTGCACTGAGGTTGAGATCAATGTTGGCGGATACCGGGCTGCTCACGGAAACGCTGCTGCGCGAACCGGACACCGCATTACGGCTGTCGCGGGAAAGATTATGGCGCGCGCTTACCGACACCCGCTGGAAAAACACGCTGCTTAAAGTGCCACCTGCCGACCAGTACTCGTCGGTACTCAGCAAGCCGAAACCGCCGGATGAATCACGCCCCAGGCCCCACGTGCCGCTACCCATGGCGACAATGGGCGAGGGGCTCTGGCCGTGCGTTTCTTCACGTATTTTGCCAAGGGAAAAATAATAACCAGGCGCCGCCGGCGCGGCTCCGGCGAACGAAGCCGCCGGCACCGCAAAGCTACGTCGGGCCCCGCGTACATCGATCACGCTGACCTCAAGGTCGCTCGTGCCATTGAGCAACGGCAAACCGGTCAGCCGGAAAGGCCCCTCGGGCACCAGCGTACTGTGGATCAACACACCGGACTGACGCACCTCAATGCGCGATTGGCTCTGTGCCAAGCCTTCCACCACGGCATTATTGCTGCCCGCCGGCACACGCGATTGGCCATCAGGGGAAAACTGCACACCCGACAGTCGGATGCCGCCAAAGAGCGGGTTATTGCTGGAGATCTGACCAGCCTGAAAAGTCGATTGAAAGGCAGCGACGTCCCGCTGCGCGTAGGCATACAGGTGCTCGTTGTTCGTCACGCCGTTATCGGCGACATAGAATTGACGACTGCGAACAATCCAGTCGCCCAGGTTGAAACCCGCTTCGGTGTAGGCCGATACGAACCGGTTGTTGCCATTGCGCGAGTGGCTGTCGAAACCTTGCACGTCATAGTTGAACAACCCCGCCGCGCCGCCCCGGGCAAAATCCCCGGCCTCCCACTGGGGTTCGCGCAAGGATGAAGTTGGCACCACCAGCGCCACCTCATCGTTGCCAGGGCGCAGCCGTACCATAGTCGTGGGAAACGCCCCAAGAAAGTCGTGGCATGACTGGCCGGCGGTGGCGCCTTTGCGCACGATGCCAGCGGGTTTTACCAACCCGGCTTTTTCCAGCAGTGCCGGGGTAAAACACAATTGCCCATCGGCATCGAATTGCGCGTCTACCGACCCGAGCGGGTTGCCATTGACTTTCAACCCCACCACTTGGGTACCCTCGCGAAAGCGCGCCGCCGTGCGGAAGTAATCCGAGACTTTCGGGTCAATGCCATGCGTGGTCAATGCCGCCAGGTCAAAACCTTCGCCCAACTCCAATGCAGGGACAACGCCAGGGAAACTCCAGAGTGTCGCGACCCCGACGATCAAGGTAGGCCGGCGGGCCCATAAAGAGGCTGCAGTTCGGTTACTCGACAGGTCTGTCATGGGCGATCAACCCCCATCCGTATTGATCGGGGCCCGGTAGTTGTCTACCGAAAAGCCGTAGATCGTGGCCGGCTGAATCTCGACGCCGGTCAATCCTTCCAAGGGTCCCTCAACCTTCACCGCCAGCGCTTCGCCCGGCAAAATGTAGGTGCGCGGCAGCATGGCTGGGGCTCCCTGCGGCAATAACTGCACCTGTGGCGCCATGCGCACCACATAAGCGCTGTCGTTGTGAACCGTCAAACGTTGCCCTGCGCGTCGCCACTTCAACAGTTCCCAAGGCGTGTGATGAACCGGTAAGCCTTGGGGATGCAGGATCAGCGGTAAATTCTGCCGCAAGGTGATGCCAATGGTCGCACCGCCCGCAGCGCGCGCCTGGGGGATGCCTTCGAAAGAAACGCGCTTGAGCCGCTGAGTCTTCAACGGTGACTTTAACGTGCTGATGAAACGCACCAGTTGCGTTTCGCCGCCTTCCACGCGCGCGATAGGCGGCGTCACGATCAAAAGCGGCTCCACATCTTCCGGTATATTCTCTATCACCGAATGCAGCAGCGCTGGCGCCGCGTCGGTATTCCTGATGTTTATCGTCGCTTCACCCTGCTCTTCATTCAGCACAATGACCGTGGTTTCCGGCAACATACCGTCAGCCACCGCAACACCGACAACACATAACATCGATATTGCATACAACAAACACATACTCTTTCTTATTGGACGACTAAGCACTCTGTGTTTTCCCCACGACTTGAAGTTGACTATTGATATCTGGGCGCACATATAGAAACAGCCGATCAGAAACATGAACGCTCTTGATCGGCTGTCGTGATGTCGCTTAGATGTAGCTCAATTCAAGTGTTGCGCGGCCATCAAGAGTCACGTCGCGACTCAGGTCCAAATCCTGACCTTTGTTGATAACAGCACGCACGGCGATTGTGCCGGTCAACTGAGTGATCGAAGCAGGCGTGGCCGCCGCGCCACTGCGCCAGGAATACTGGCTAGGCGACTGTGCGACCCTGCCATCGCTGACCTGCCATGCGCCGGTGCTGACTCGCATGATCGGAGCCAGTGTTGCGTTCGACGAGCGCAGGTCCTTGAGGGCCACGGCAAAGCCACCCGTCTTGCGGCCGGCCACAGTCCCCAACCCAAAGTTGTGCGCCTCGGTGTAACCGCCGCCGAGGGCGGTGAGTATGCCCGTTACCTTGCTGCCGGCCTGCAGGTCGACGAGTTTGAGCCCGAACTTGGCAGGCGTGTTGCCACAGCTGACGGTGATAGGCGTGGTTTTTTCGCCAAGCGCGTTGAACGCCGTCTGGGACAGTTGGGCCGAGGGAATATCGCCGTAATTGATAATGCCACCGCCGCTCATGTTGAGGTTACAGGCAGCGGGCTTGATGATGCCCCTGACGATCAGTTCGGCGCTGGTGGCAGCATGTGCGCCAATGTTTGCCGCCAGGCAAGCGAGACCCAGGGTCAATCCAATAATTTTTTTCATATTCGACCTGTCACTAAAAAGTTATTAGGTGCTCTCTATCTTCGTCCTGGCGCTCCATCGCCAAACGGTTGACCTTCCTGGAAGGGCTACAACGACACATAAATAACACCACGGCAAAATTGCCGGGTGACAGTGTGTCGCTTTGGCGCTTCATTAAAGAATCAGACAAACCTCCGGCTAATGTGAGAACCGTAAAAACTACAGGTCATTTAAAGTCACTTTAAAAGTAGGCGAAAACAAAATAACGAAAGTAATAACCAAGCGCGTACTGTAGGAAAAATCAAAACCCGGCTTTACCACAATCAAAGTTAAAAAATCCTACAGCAGTAAGTTACTACTCACGGCTGCCGTGGGACGCCACCCTACATGCCTTACAAAATATCCCCATAGACCGCCTCAGAAAAATTACCGAAGCACAACGCGTTGGCTCCAGCGGTCGATCGTGGCACGATGGCAAGGTTATCGACCGAGACCCCAAACCATGCCGCAATCCCAAGCCAAGAATCTGTCCCTGATCGCCGCCATCGATCTGGGCTCCAACAGCTTTCACATGGTCGTGGCCAAGGCCCAGAACGGTGAAATCCGCATCCTTGAGCGGCTCGGCGAAAAAGTGCAACTGGCTGCCGGGATCAATGACGAACGTCAACTCAATGAAGAATCCATGCAGCGCGGGCTCGACTGCCTCAAACGCTTTGCGCAACTGATCAACGGCATGCCGCCTGGCGCTGTACGAATAGTGGGCACCAACGCATTGCGTGAAGCCCGCAACCGCAACGAATTCATCCATCGCGCCGAGGAGATTTTAGGGCATCCGGTAGAAGTCATTTCCGGTCGCGAAGAAGCACGCCTGATCTACCTCGGGGTTTCTCATACGCTGGCCGACACGCCGGGCAAGCGCTTGGTGGCGGACATCGGCGGTGGCAGCACCGAATTCATCATCGGGCAGCGTTTCGAACCTCTGTTGCGCGAGAGCCTGCAGATGGGCTGCGTCAGCTACACACAGCGTTACTTCAAGGACGGCAAGATCACTCCGGCGCGCTATGCCCAGGCCTACACGGCGGCGCGGCTGGAAATCATGAGTATCGAACACGCCCTGCACCGCCTGAGCTGGGATGAAGCCATTGGCTCTTCGGGTACCATCCGCGCCATCGGCCTGGCGCTCAAGGCAGGCGGCCATGGCACCGGCGAGGTCAATGCCGAAGGCCTGGCGTGGCTCAAGCGCAAGCTGTTCAAGCTGGGTGACGCCGAGAAGATCGACTTCGACGGCATCAAGCCTGACCGCCGCACCATCTTCCCAGCCGGCCTGGCGATTCTCGAGGCGATCTTCGACGCCCTCGAACTGCAACGCATGGACCACTGTGACGGCGCCCTGCGCGAAGGTGTGCTGTATGACCTGCTTGGTCGCCATCACCATGAAGATGTGCGTGAGCGCACCCTCAGTTCGTTGATGGAGCGTTACCACGTCGATCTGGAGCAAGCGGCTCGCGTAGAGCGCAAAGCCCTGCATGCCTTCGACCAGGTGGCCGACGACTGGGACCTGCAAAACGGCGTATGGCGCGAACTGCTGGGCTGGGCCGCCAAGGTGCACGAAGTGGGCCTGGACATCGCTCACTACCATTACCACAAGCATGGCGCCTATTTGATCGAGCACTCGGACCTGGCCGGCTTCTCACGGGAAGATCAACAGATGCTCGCGCTGCTGGTGCGCGGCCATCGTCGCAATATTCCCAAAGACAAGTTTGCCGAGTTCGGCAAAGACGGCATCAAGCTGATTCGCCTGTGCGCGCTGTTGCGCTTTGCAATCCTGTTCCACCACATCCGTGGCACTCAGGAAATGCCCCAGGTGAAACTGCGTGCCGACGGCGACAGCCTGGAAGTGATGTTCCCCAAAGGCTGGCTGGATGAAAACCAGCTGACCCAGGCGGACTTCGCCCAGGAAGCGGAGTGGCTGGCGCGGGTGGGATTCAGCCTGAACTTGCATTAAAAACACCCTAAAACAAATGTGGGAGCGGGCTTGCTCGCGAATGCGGTGGATCAGTCA
>NZ_JASLAW010000157.1 GCF_030147005.1 Pseudomonas sp. | reverse complement strand
TGCGGCACACGACTGGAAAGTGGCAATGAATCAATTTGCGATCCTGTACGGAGACCGATTTACCAGACCGAGCTGGTAAAACAACGGCCTGCCTGACGGCAGGCCCTAACCAGCCCGAACACAAAAAAACTGATACTCCCCAGCAGTCCCATTTTCTGGGGTCGCTTCGCGGCCCAACGGGAGCAAGCTCCCTCGCCACAGGTCGCAGGTTTTTCTGCTTTAGCGCTTAACTGACCGGCATTATGGCAAGCCCGCTCCCACATTGATCCCGCCAACTCAAGCCTGGGTGAGTTCTTCCAGAGTCTTGCCTTTGGTCTCCATCCCGAACACCCACACCACCAGCGCCGCCACCGCGAAACACAACGCGCCCAGGGCGAATACCCCGCCCTGCCCGGTTATCGGAAACACCAACCCGGTCACCAGCGGCCCCAGCAACGACCCCACTCGACCAATCGCCGACGCAAACCCGGACCCGGTCGCGCGCGCCGAGGTGGGATACAGCTCAGGCGTATAGGTGTACAACACCGCCCACATTCCGAATAGAAAGAACTGCATCAACAGCCCGGACGTAATCAGCAACCCGACGTTGCCGCCAAACACCGCGCTCTGCCCATACAAAAACGCCATCACCCCGCCACCCAGCAACGTCACCACACACACCGGCTTACGGCCCCAACGCTCGACCAGCCACGCGGCCATCAGGAAACCCGGGATCCCGCCCAGGGAAATGATCACCGTGTAATACACCGACTGAGTCACGGCGAAGCCTGATTGCTGCAACAACGCACTCAACCACGAGGTGAGTCCGTAGAACCCGAGCAGAGCAAAGAACCATACGCTCCAGATCATCAGGGTGCGCTGACGGTACTGGGCCGACCACAACTGCTGGAAGGCCGAGAAGAAATTGCCTGGCGTACTCGGCACCCGCGGCAACGCAACGGGCTCGGGCAAGTCGACGCCCCCGAGGGAGTCGCGCACCTTCTGCTCAATCCCGAGCAACACCTTGTCGGCCGCCTCGTGACGCCCGGCCTGTTCCAGCCAACGCGGCGACTCCGGGATAAAAAACCGGATGGCCAGCACGAATACCGCCGGCACCGCCAACACCAGGAAGATGTCGCGCCAGCCCACCACCGGCAGCAGGAAATAAGACAACACCCCGGCCGCTACAAACCCCAGCGGCCAAAAACCATCCATCAGCGCGATATACCGCCCGCGTCCCTTTGCCGGAATCAGCTCCGACAACATCGACTGGGCGATCGGAAACTCCATGCCCATGCCAATGCCCAGCAGGATGCGAAACAGCGTCAGCGCCTCGACTGTCTGCGCCGTGGAGCACAAGTAGCTGGCGACGCCCCACAACACGATGCTCCACTGAAACACCGGCTTGCGCCCGAAGCGATCGGCGAGCATTCCGGAGAGCGATGCACCGAGCACCATGCCGAAAAAGCTCGAGCTGGCCAGCAACCCGGCTTGGGCCGTACTCAGGCCGAACTCTGTTTTGATCGAACCCAGTAGAAAAGTCATCATCGCCAGGTCCATGGAGTCGAAGAAAAACGCCAGGGCAATGATGATGAAGATGACCCGGTGGTAACCGCTGATGGGCAACCGTTCCAGCCGCTCTGCTGCGCTATAGCCCTGCATCCCCATGCCGTACCTCTAGTCTGAAAAGTCCTCTTCAAGAGTGTGCGGCATCGTCTGCACCAGCGATTGCTGGATGCGACCTGACCAAAACTAAGAGCGACGCTCCTGCACGGTGACCAGCCGGTTGATTTCCATAACCCCAGCGTCGCTGACAGACAAGGCCTGGGATTCGTCGATCGCACTGACCCAACTCGACTGCAGAAACAGTTGCAACAATCCTGCGCCGAGCGCACCGCCCACATGCGGTTGCTGCTGGCTCCAGTCGAAACAGTCGCAGACCAATGGCGACGAGAATGCCTGGATAAAAATGCCCAGCTCCGCCAAATGCCGGGTGCCCTTGACTGTGACTTCGGTGCGTTGCTCGTAGCGCTGGATCCAACCTGCCTCCGTCATCCGTTGGTACAGGCCGGCGGCCAGTTCGCCGCCGAGGTGGTCACGGCACAAGCGGGCGCGACGCAACAGCGGCGGTGCCGCCAAGGCGGGTGGCTGGGCATCCCGCGTGCTGCGCCCCACGCTGGCCATGGTGGTGGTTGCCAGCGCATCGATGGCGGCGCTGACATCCGCAGCCGCCACGCGAAACAGCCGCTTGCCCCGTCGCGCCTCGACCCGCAGCAGGCCGCTGCCGGTCAGTCGCGCCAAATGGGCATTGGCCGACGCCGGCGACAGCCCGGCGAGCGTCGCCAATTCCTCTGAAGATTTCGCCGAACCGTCCATCAATGCCCAAAGCATTGCGGTGCGCTTGGGCTCGGCAAGCAAGCTGGCGATATGACTGATACATGGTGCCTGTTCCATCTCTCGACTCCCTGTTGAACCGTTTTCTGCTGCGGTTGGCGCCAAAGTATAAGGGCCAAAACAGCCGGTTCCATGACGTCTTACAGCCTGGACAGGGACAGCGTTTGAGTGAAGTTTCCTGCTTTGCTGGAGGCCGTTACTTCGCGGCGAACCGCTCCGCCCTTTGCGCCGTCAATGTCGCACAACGGGCCACGAGCATTTCCCGCAGCAAGTTGACGGGTTTGCTCAATTGCGCGCGGTGCGCGCACAGCAAGTTAAGCGGCGTACGCTCACCGCGCAGTTCCGGCAGGATCAGGCGCAACCGCCCAGCCACCACGTCGGTGCTCACATCCAGCCAGGATTTGTAGGCAATGCCGACACCCGCCACCGCCCAGCGGCGCACCACGTCGGCGTCGTCACTGACGCGATCCCCGGTGACGGTCAGGCTGACTTCACGCTTGCCGTCGTAAAAACGCCAATGGTCATGCACGCGGCCAGCGAGCATATACAGCAAGCAATTATGCTGAGCCAGTTGTTCGAGGTGGCGCGGCTCGCCGTGGCGGGCCAGATAATCGGGCGCAGCGCACAGCACCCGGACATTCTCCGGGGCGATGGGCAGCGCAACCAGGCTGGAGTCCTCGGGTTCGCCATAACGCAAGGCGATGTCCACCGGCTGACGGAACAGGTCGGCAATGCGATCACCCAGCAACAGGCGCACGCTCAGCTGCGGGTATTCACGCTGGAATTCATCCAGCCAGGGCAACAGCTGATTGCGACCGAAATCCGAAGGCGCCGACAGTTGCAGCATGCCGCTGACATGGTCCTGCCCACTGGCTAACAAGCGCCGCCCTTCATCCAGTGAAGCCAACGCGGCGCGGGCGTACGTGAGAAATCCCTCACCTTCGGCGGTCAAGCGCAGGCTGCGGGTGGAGCGGGCCAGCAGGCGCGTGCCCAGTTGCTGTTCTATGCGCTTCAACGCGGCGCTGGCCACTGCCGGGGACAAGTCCATCACCCGTGCGGCGGCCGACAAGCTGCCCAGGTCCGCCGCCCGAACAAATAACTGCAAATCATCAAAGCGCAGCATGTAATTCCGCCGATTATCAATTTTTTATTGAAACAGCCCTCTGTTTTAGCCGCTTTTATCTGCGCTGGAAATAGCCAATCATCTGGCCAACCCATTCCTTATCGACCTGGAGTTGATATGTCTGCTGCCTTTAACGTCATCGCCACGCTTATTGCCAAGCCCGGCCAACAGGCCACCCTGGAACCCCTGCTGCGCGGTCTGCTCGAACCGACTCGCCTGGAAGCCGGTTGTGAGCAGTACGACCTGCACCAGGATCTGCAACACCCCGAGACCTTCTACATGCTCGAGCGTTGGAGCGATGAGGCGGCCCTGGCCGATCACGACCAGAGCGCGCATATCCAGAACTTTCGGACCAAGGCCGCCGACGTGCTTGAACACGTCGAACTCAAGCGCCTGAAGTTTCTCGCCTGACCACGCGCCCATTACCCGGAGAAATCATGAAAGCCATCGCCTATTACAGCTCCCTGCCCATCAGCGACGTGAACGCCCTGCAAGACGTCGAACTGCCCGAACCCGTCGCCGGGCCGCGTGACCTGCTGGTGGAAGTCAAAGCCATCTCGGTCAACCCGGTGGACACCAAGGTGCGCCAGAACGTCGCCCCGGAAAACGGCGCCGCCAAGGTGCTCGGCTGGGACGTGGCCGGTGTGGTCAAGGCGGTCGGCAGCGAAGTGACACTGTTCAAGGCCGGTGACAAAGTGTTCTACGCCGGTTCCCTGGTTCGGCCGGGGGGCAACAGCCAATTGCACACCGTGGATGAACGCATCGTCGGCCATATGCCCCAAAGCCTGGGGTTTGCCGAAGCCGCCGCGCTGCCATTGACCGCCATCACGGCCTGGGAACTGCTGTTCGAGCGCCTGCAGATACCTGAAGGCAAAACAGACCAGGGCCAGAGCCTGTTGATCGTCGGCGCAGCGGGCGGCGTGGGTTCGATCCTGACCCAACTGGCGAGCCAGCTCACCGCGCTGAAGGTCATCGGCACCGCCTCGCGCCCGGAGACTCAGGAATGGGCCAAGGCCCTTGGCGCCGACCTGGTGATCGACCATAGCCAGCCGCTGAGCGAAGCACTGAAACACGCCGGCCACCCGCAAGTGACCCACGTCGCCAGCCTGACCCAGACCGACCATCACCTGGATCAACTGGTAGAAGCCCTGCAGCCTCAAGGCAAGCTGGCGCTGATCGACGACCCCAAGGCGCTGGACGTCAGCAAGCTCAAGCGCAAGAGCTTGTCGCTGCATTGGGAGTTCATGTACACCCGCTCGATGTTTGAGACGCCGGACATGATCGAGCAGCACAACCTGCTCAACCGCGTGGCGGAACTGATCGACGCCGGCACCTTGAAAACCACCCTGGGCGAGCACTTCGGCGTGATCAATGCAGCGAACCTGCGGCGTGCCCACGCACTGCTGGAAAGCGGCAAGGCCAAGGGCAAGATCGTGTTGGAAGGGTTCTAAAAAACGGCTGTCAGTGTCGTCTGTTACTCACGTAGGCAATGGACGACACCATTAGTCCGAGAGTTGACGCTTGTCATACCTGTGAGCGCATACGGGTTTATATTGGCCGCCTTTGCCACGATTCTTTTACGTGAGGAAGTCAGCAATGAAGATCCTGATAAAAGCGTTAGCAAAATCCCAGTGGGAGGTCCGCCTGGACCAAAGGTCGATTATTTTCCACACCGAGGCCGAGGCCCGTGCCTTTGTCGACACCTTGCAAGCCCGCATCCAGGCCCCCCACCGTTTTCCACTCAGCCAGCAACGCGCCGCCGGCTGATCGCCCCGTCAGACTTGCGCCTGTGCGGCCCTGGCCCGCTGCAGGCGCAGGGTCGACATCGCAATCGTCACCGCCAGCACACCGCACAGGCTGATGACCATCGCCATCGGCATCGCCGTGCCGTCGTGCAACACGCCAACCAACGATGCTGCCCCCGCCGCCACGCCGAACTGAATGCAGCCGAGCAACGCCGACGCGCTGCCGGCGCGTGCGCCTTGCCCATTCATAGCGCACGCCGAGGTGTTAGGCAAAATGCAGCCCAGGCTGGCGATACAAATAAACAGCGGCACCAGCAACGGCCACAGGGCGTCGGTGCGCAGCGCTGCAATCCCCAACAGGGTCAACGCCGCCGCGACGTAAACCCACACCGTACGCGAAAGCAAAAACGCCGGGCCACGCTTGGCCAGTAACCGCGCATTCAATTGCGCCACCAGGATAAAACCGGCGGCGTTGGAGCCAAACAGCCAGCCGTAATGCTCGGCAGGCACGCCATACAGCTTGATGAACACGAACGGTGAACCGGCAATATAGGCAAACATCCCGGCAATCGAGATGCCGCCGGTCAAGGCGTAGCCGAGGTACACCCGGTCTGACAACAGCGCGCCGTAGCGGCGCAGCGAGCCGGACAACGGCTGGCGCGGCTGATGCGCCGGAAAGGTTTCCGGCAAGCCCACCGCCACAGCAATAGCGGCCATCACGCTGAACAGCGACAGCGCCAGGAAAATCGACTGCCAGCCCCACAACCCGACCATCAACCCGCCCGCCAACGGCGCGAGGATAGGCGCCAGGCCCGTCACCAACATCAATTGCGAATACACCTTGGCCGAGCCCACGGCATCGCATTTGTCACTCACCACCGCCCGCGAGATCACCATGCCCGCGCAACCGCCGAGGGCCTGCACGAAGCGCGCGCCGATCAGCCATTCCAAAGACGGCGCATACGCACAAGCGAAGGACGCGAGGGTGAACAGCGTGACGCCGCTGAGCAGCGGCACGCGCCGGCCGAAGCGGTCGGCCAGCGGGCCATAGATCAATTGGCCGATGGCCAGCCCGCCGAAATACACCGCCAGGGTCAGCTGGATGTGTTTTTCGTCGGTTGCAAAGGCGGTCGCCATCGCCGGGAAGCCCGGCAGGTAAAAGTCGATCGCCAACGGCGCGAAGGCGCTCAAAGCGCCAAGGATAAGAATTATGCGAAGGTTCATCAGGCACCCAAGTGAGTCGGCAGCCCGACAGTCTAGCCGCGCTTGGGTGCCTTGAACATTAAGATAGCTCGCTAACTATTAAAAATCAGACGACGTTGTAGCCTTCTTCAATAATCAACGCCTCAATCACTTTACGGTCCAGTTGGCTCTGCACGCTGACTTGCTTCGTCGCAAGGTCCACCTGAACCTCGGCGTTTGCATCCTGGCTCTGCACCGCCTGGGTCACCGCCCGAACGCAATGGCCGCAGGTCATTCCTTCAACGTTGAATACTTGCATGACATGACTCCTTTGATGAGGTTGAACGCAGTCTCGACCTTGCCATGATGGCAAGGTCAAGTTTCGTAAAAAACGGCCGGGCTGGTATTCGGTGGCGACGTCGGCCAAGCTTCAGCTTCAATAGATGTGAACCACGGAGCATTCGCCATGCGCTGGTCGATTTTTGCCCTTGCCGGCCTGATGAGTTTTTCTGCCGTTGCGCCCGCCGCTGAAGACTATGCGGTGCTGATCATTTCCCGCGAGCGTCTGGAAGTGCCGACCAACTGTGAGATCGGCCTGTACATACAGGACCAGTTGGCCGGGCGCCTGTTTCAGGAGCAATCCACCTCCTTCAACTTGACGCCGGGCGATGTGTCGTTGCGCCTCAAGTTGCTGCCGGGCCAGTCCCCGGGCTGCCTGCCGGGCCTGCTGGCACCGCCGGCACAAAACATCACGCTCAAAGCCGGGGATGTGCGCAAACTGCGTATCGCCCAAGGCCCGAACGGCATATACCTCACCACCGCCAAGTTGGAATATTAAAGGCCCTTGACCTTACCCACAGGTCAAGGTTGATCCTAGGGGCAACGTCTTCCGGAGGACTGCCCCATGAATGGAACCACCACCTTTGACCTGCCCATCGGCGGCATGACCTGTGCCAGTTGCGCCGGCCGTGTGGAGCGTGCGCTGGGCAAGGTGCCGGGGGTGCAGCGTGTCAGCGTCAACCTGGCCAACGAACGTGCTCACGTTGAAGTACTCGGCCAGATGGACCCCGGCGTCCTGATCGCCGCCGTCGACAAAGCCGGCTACACCGCCACCCTGCCGCAGAACGAAACCGCCACCCAGGCCGATCAAGCCCGACGCCTGCATCGCGAACGCTGGTCGCTGATGCTGGCGATCATGCTGGCCTTGCCGCTGGTGTTGCCGATGCTGGTGGAACCCTTCGGCCTGCACTGGATGCTTCCCGCCTGGGTACAGTTCGCCCTGGCGACGCCGGTGCAATTGATCCTCGGTGCGCGCTTTTACAGCGCGGCGTGGAAAGCCGTGCGCGCCGGTGCGGGCAATATGGACCTGTTGGTGGCGATCGGCACCAGCGCCGGTTACGGCTTGAGCGTTTATCAATGGCTCACAAAGCCCGCTCCGCACTTGTATTTCGAAGCCTCGGCCGTGGTGATCGCACTGGTGCTGCTGGGTAAATACCTGGAGAGCCGCGCCAAGCGCCAAACCGCCAGCGCCATTCGCGCCCTCGAAGCCTTGCGCCCCGAACGGGCGGTCCGCGTGCTGGAGGGCCGCGAGGAAGAGGTCGCCATCAACACGCTTAAGCTGGGTGACCTGGTACGGGTCAAGCCGGGCGAACGCTTCCCGGTGGACGGCGAAGTCGTCGACGGCCAAAGCCATGCCGATGAAGCGCTGATCAGCGGCGAAAGCCTGCCGGTGCCCAAACAACCGGGCGACAAGGTCACCGGCGGCGCGATCAACGGCGAAGGCCGTCTGTTGGTGCGTACCCAGGCCCTGGGGGCGCAAAGCGTGCTGGCCCGCATCATCCAACTGGTCGAAGACGCCCAGGCCGCCAAGGCACCGATCCAGAAACTGGTGGATAAAGTCAGCCAGGTATTCGTCCCGGCAGTGCTGGTGCTGGCGGTGCTCACCCTGGCGGGCTGGTGGCTGTACGGCGCTCCGCTGGAAAGCGCAATCATCAATGCGGTCGCGGTATTGGTGATCGCCTGCCCTTGCGCCCTGGGCCTGGCGACCCCGACGGCGATCATGGCCGGCACCGGCGTCGCCGCGCGCCACGGCATTCTGATCAAGGATGCCGAAGCCCTGGAGCGTGCCCATGCAGTGAGCGCCGTGGTGTTCGACAAGACCGGTACTCTCACCTCCGGCGCGTCGAAGATCGCCCATCTGGTGGCGGTGGACGGCGACGAATCGTTACTGCTGCAACAGGCGGGGGCCTTGCAGCGCGGCAGCGAACACCCGCTGGCCAAGGCCGTGCTGGATGCCTGTAACGAACAGGGACTGAACGTGGCCGATGTCAGCGCCAGCCAGTCCCTGACCGGACGCGGCATTGCCGGCACCCTTGACGGCCGGCAACTGGCCCTGGGTAATCGGCGCCTGCTGGAAGAAACCGGCCTTGACGCAGGCCAGTTGAGTCAGCGCGCGATTGAATGGGAAGCCGAAGGTCGCACCCTGTCCTGGCTGATCGAACAAGGCGCACACCCCCGCGTGCTCGGGCTGTTCGCTTTTGGCGACACGCTCAAGCCAGGCGCACTGCAGACCGTGCAGCAACTCAAGGCGCGGCACATCAGCACCCACCTGCTCACCGGCGACAATCGCGGCAGTGCGCGGGTGGTCGCAGAGGCGCTGGGCATTGATGATGTACACGCCGAAGTGCTGCCCGCCGACAAAGCCGCCACCGTGACCGCGCTGAAAAAAACCGGGGTGGTGGCCATGGTCGGCGACGGCATCAACGACGCACCGGCCCTGGCCGCGGCCGATATCGGCATCGCCATGGGCGGCGGCACCGACGTGGCCATGCATGCCGCCGGCATCACCCTGATGCGCGGCGACCCACGCCTGGTGCCGGCGGCCCTGGAGATCAGCCGCAAGACCTATGCGAAAATCCGCCAGAACCTGTTCTGGGCCTTTGTGTATAACTTGATCGGCATTCCCCTGGCGGCCTTCGGCCTGCTCAATCCGGTGCTGGCAGGCGCGGCGATGGCGTTGTCCAGTGTCAGTGTGGTGAGCAATGCGCTGCTGTTGAAAACCTGGAAACCTAAGGACGTGGAGGACCAACGCCCATGAATATCGGCCAAGCCGCGCGCCAAAGCGGGCTGAGCGCGAAGATGATTCGCTACTACGAAGCCATCGGCCTGCTCAAGGCAGCCCACCGCACCGACAGCGGCTATCGCGTCTATGGCGCCGACGACCTGCACACCCTGGCGTTTATCAAACGCTCACGCGACCTGGGCTTCTCGCTGGAAGAAGTCGGCAAACTGCTGACCTTGTGGCAGGACCGCCAGCGCGCGAGCGCCGACGTGAAAGCCTTGGCGCGCCGGCATGTCGATGAGCTGAATCAGAAGATTCGCGAGTTTGAGCAACTGCGCGATACGTTGCAGGACCTGGTGGAGCACTGCCAGGGCGATGATCGGCCGGACTGCCCGATTCTCAAGGAGTTGGCGGCGGGCAGTTGCGGCGCCTGATAGAGGTACACAAAACCATGCCGGCGGCGCTCACCCTGTGGCGAGGAAGCTTGCTCCCGTGACGGCCTGACAGCCGACCAGAAGGCTGAGCTGGTCCGAGTGCCTATCCGTTGTTCAGATAACGGCTTCTGAATGCAACCCCCTCGGTGTAGTCGTTACACCGAAGCGGCTGCATCGCAGGCAAGCCAGCTCCCCACTAAAGCGCGTCGCCTGGGGTTACTGCATCCAAGGCGGCGGCGGTTCCTCGGCTGTCTTGGAGGGTGGCGCATCATCCGCGGCGCGAACCGCTTGCTTGCGCTCTTCATCCAGCCGCGCCGCTTCGATCTCGCGGATCACACCGCCCACGTCCGCCAGCTCTTCCGGTTCGTCGAACTCACCGGTCAAAACACTGGCGGGGTGCAAAGTGCCGGCTTCGTACAGCGCCCACATTTCCTTGGCGTACTTGGTGGCCTTCAGCTCCGGGGCAAAGCGCCCGAAGTAGGAAGCCATGTTGCCCACGTCTCGCACCAGCATGTTGAACGCGTGGTTGTTGCCCGCCGCATCAACCGCCTGGGGCAGGTCGATGATCACCGGCCCGGTCGGCGTAAGCAGTACGTTGAACTCGGACAGATCGCCGTGCACCAACCCGGTACACAGCATCAGCACGATCTGCGAGATCAGGAAGGCGTGATATTCACGCGCCTGGTCCGGCTCCAGTGTCACATCGTTCAGACGCGGCGCAGCGTCGCCGTACTCGTCGGCCACCAGCTCCATCAACAGCACGCCTTCGAGGAAGTCGTAGGGCTTGGGCACGCGAACGCCCGCACCGGCCAGCCGGAACAACGCCGCCACTTCGGCGTTCTGCCAGGCATCTTCGGTTTCTTTCTTGCCGAACTTGGAACCCTTGGCCATGGCCCGGGCCTGACGGCTGTTACGGACCTTGCGGCCTTCCTGGTATTCGGACGCCTGACGAAAACTTCGTTTATTCGCCTCCTTGTAAACCTTGGCGCAACGCAATTCGTTGCCGCAGCGCACCACATAAACAGCTGCTTCTTTACCACTCATGAGTGGGCGCAGCACTTCGTCGACCAGACCGTCTTCGATCAGGGGTTCAATGCGTTTAGGAGTCTTCATCAGCTTTTATTGTGGGTCCTGTATAACCAAACACGCGTGTGGCACTCGTTATACGGCAATCAGCGCGCCGGTGGGAGAGGCTACCGACCTCTGACGCCTTCAGAATGCATTCAATAGGCCAATTTTCCTGATAATCAGCGCTCGATAATCGCCGTAACACCCTGGCCCCCCGCCGCACAGATCGAAATCAAGCCACGCCCTTTACCCGCCGCATCCAGCAACTTGGCGAGGTTGGCGACAATGCGCCCGCCGGTCGCGGCAAACGGGTGGCCGGCGGCCAGGGAACTGCCCTTGACGTTGAGACGGCTGCGGTCGATGGCGCCCAGCGGCGCATCCAGGCCCAGGCGCGTCTTGCAGTAATGCGCATCTTCCCAGGCCTTGAGCGTGCACAACACCTGAGCCGCGAACGCTTCGTGGATTTCGTAGTAATCGAAGTCCTGCAGCGTCAGGCCATTCCTCGCCAACAAACGCGGTACGGCGTACACCGGCGCCATCAGCAGGCCTTCGGCACCGTTGACGAAATCCACCGCCGCCGCTTCGCCATCGCGCAAATACGCAAGGATCGGCAGGCCACGCGCCTTGGCCCATTCCTCACTGCCCAGCAGCACCAGCGAGGCACCGTCGGTGAGCGGCGTCGAGTTGCCGGCGGTGAGCGTGCCCTTTTCACTGCGCTCGAACGCGGGCTTGAGCGCGGCGAGTTTTTCCAGCGTCAGGTCAGGGCGCAGGTTGTTGTCGCGGGTGAGGCCCAGGAACGGTGTCAGCAAATCGTTGTGCCAGCCTTCGGCATAGGCGGCGGCCATTTTCTGATGGCTCTCAAGGGCGAGCTGGTCCTGCTCGGCACGGGGGATCTGCCAAGTCTGCGCCATCAGCTCGCAGTGCTGGCCCATGGACAACCCGGTGCGCGGTTCACCGTTGCGCGGCAGCTGCGGCTTGAGGTGATGCGGGCGGAGTTGTAACAGAACTTTAAGCTTATCCGCCATGGACTTGCTTCGGTTGGCATGCAGCAAAATCTTGCGCAGCCCCTCATTGACGCCGATCGGCGCATCGGAGGTGGTGTCCACCCCGCCGGCAATGCCGCATTCGATCTGGCCCAGAGCAATCTTGTTGGCTACCAGCAATGCCGCCTCCAGCCCGGTGCCGCAAGCCTGCTGCACGTCGTAAGCCGGGGTTTGCGGCGACAGGCGCGAGCCCAGCACGCATTCACGTGTGAGGTTGAAGTCGCGCGAATGCTTGAGCACCGCGCCGGCCGCCACCTCGCCGATGCGCAGGCCGTGCAGGTTGAAACGTTCGATCAGGCCTTCCAGGGCGGCGGTGAGCATCGCCTGGTTACTTGCCGTGGCGTATGGGCCATTGGAGCGGGCGAAAGGAATGCGATTACCGCCAATGATCGCCACACGGCGCAATTGAGTCATGGAAAGCTCCCTCTGTCTGTTATGGGCTTGATCACTGAGCCTAGTCGAACGACTGCTACCCTGGGATGGTCAACCCTTTGAACCCCAGCCTTCGGAGAGCGTTCCATGTCTGACCGTTATATCGACTTCGCCAACTCCAGCCTCGGCCATCGCCTGGTCGCCGCCCTTGGCCTGCCGTCACCGGTACGCCTGGAACGTTGGCAAGCCGGGCGCCTGCGCCCGGTGGAAGGTGCGCTGCTGCTGGGCGGCGGCGCGCTGGCGGCTAACGTCTTGCCGTTTGCCAACAAACTCACCGATGCCCTATACAGCTACGGCGCCGAAGCGCTGGACGCGCCGGCGTGGATTCCCGGGCACGGTCCCAAGCTCAAGGCGGTGGTGTTCGACGCCAGCGCCTTGCAACACACCGACCCACTCAAGCAGCTACGCGAATTTTTCCAGCCCTTGCTGAAGAACCTCGCTCACAGCGCACACCTGGTGATTCTTGGCCGGGCGCCGGAAAGCCTCAGCGACCCGTTCGCCGCCAGCGCCCAGCACGCCCTCGAAGGCTTCAGCCGCTCCCTGGCCAAAGAGCTGCGCAGCGGCGGTGTGGTGCAGTTGCTGTACGTCGGCGAGGGAGCCGAAGACCAGTTGGAAGGTGCGTTGCGGTTTTTCCTGTCACCCAAGAGCGCCTATATCTCAGGGCAGGTGATTCGCCTCCAGGCCTGCGCCACGCCGGTCGAAGACTGGACGCGCCCATTGGCCGGGCGCAAGGCACTGGTGACCGGCGCGGCCCGTGGTATTGGCGCATCCATCGCCGAAACCCTGGTGCGCGATGGCGCCGAGGTGACCCTGCTGGATGTGCCCCAAGCCAAGGCCGACCTCGAAGCCCTGGCCGCACGCTTGAACGCACGCACCCTCATGTTGGATATTTGCGCCGAAGACGCCGCCGGCCAGTTGGTCGAACGCCTGCCGGACGGGCTCGATATTCTGGTGCACAACGCCGGTATCACCCGCGACAAGACCCTGGCCAACATGACCCCGGAATATTGGGACGCCGTGCTCGCCGTCAACCTCAATGCTCCGCAGGTGCTGACCAAGGCGCTGCTAGACAGCGGCACCCTGCACGACAATGCCCGCGTGGTGCTGCTGGCCTCCATCAGCGGCATCGCCGGCAATCGCGGGCAAACCAACTATGCCGCGAGCAAGGCCGGGCTGATCGGGTTGGCCCAGGCCTGGGCACCGCTATTGCAAACGCGGGGGATCAGCATCAATGCCGTCGCCCCCGGTTTTATCGAAACCCAGATGACCGCGCATATCCCGTTTGCCCTGCGTGAGGCTGGGCGGCGCATGAGTTCGCTGGGCCAGGGCGGTGTGCCGCAAGACGTGGCCGAGGCCGTGGCCTGGCTGAGCCAGCCGGGGTCGGGCGCCGTCAGCGGCCAGGCGCTGCGGGTGTGTGGGCAAAGCCTTCTGGGAGCGTGAATATGCAATGGCAGATAGTGGACAGCACGCCGTTTCTACCGCCGCTGTACTGGCGTGCGGCGCTCAAGCGCAAGATCACCGGCAGCGCACTGCCCGAACACGGCTTGCGCTGCCAGGTGCGCGTCGATCCCAAGGCTGTGGCGGCGTACCGCAAGGTCTGCGGTTTTGCCGACAGCCCAATGCTGCCGGCGACTTATCCGCATATCCTCGCGTTCGGCCTGCAGATGCAACTGCTGACCGACAAGGCGTTTGCGTTTCCCTTGCTGGGGTTGATCCACCTGAGCAACCGCATTCGTATTCATCGGCCGTTGGGCAGTGTCAGTGAGCTGACGGTCGGGGTGTATACGTGCAACCTCCAGCCGCACGCCAAGGGTGCGACCTTCGATGTGGTAACCGTGGTCGAGGACGCGCTGGGGCTGCTCTGGGAAGCTGAAAGCACAATGTTATGCCGGGGTGTAAAGCTTGAGGGTGAAGGCGTGGAACACGCGTTGTTCGTCGACGCGCCCCTTAACGAGTTCACCCGCTGGAAAGCCCCGGTCGATATCGGTCGCCGCTATGCCCGCGTGTCCGGGGATTACAACCCGATTCATCTCAGCGCACTGACGGCAAGGCTGTTCGGCTTCCCGCAGGCCATCGCTCATGGGTTGTGGAACAAAGCCCGCACGCTCGCTGCACTGGACGGGCAATTGCCGGTCGCCAATATCGATATCGAAGTTGAGTTCAAGAAGCCCGTTCGCCTGCCCAGCGAAGTGACACTCATGACCAGCGGCGCCGGTTCAAGCGGCGAGTTCTTATTGAACGGCGCTGGTGGCATACAGCATATGCTCGGGACATGGCGCCCGATTGCCTGAAGCACATCGATTAATTGTATTTATACATCCGAAGTGATAGCGGGCCCGCCGAGGCCCGCTGTTTCATTTAACGCATTGATTTAAAGTCCATAAATACCCGGCCTGATAAAACCTATACCTTTTGTATTAGCGTTTGAGGTCGAATAAGCCCGCATGTATATAAATCATTAATACCAAGTTGGGCATTGAGAGAAAGCTGGCGCGGGTCTGTGATAACCACGGAAAAACGTAGCGCTATCCGAAGAAATAGCGACCGTTTGAAACAACCAAGGTGGCTACCCGCTGCGCTTCGATACCAATTCCAACCTGCGCGCCCTGGCCTTCGAGGGCGACTGGCGCAAGGCCGATGCGCAGCAGTTACACATCCTCAGCGGCGGCCTGTATCACGGTATCGACGGCTTGGGCGCCAAAAAGGCCCGCAGTGACCTGGACGTGGCAAAACCCGACCTCGGCTTCTTGCGCCTGCCCTCTCCGGCGTGCAGAGCGAAACGTTTTTCGGCAACTGGCAAGGCGTGCTCTCGGGCGCGCTCTACTGGAGCAACAACACCCTGCTCGATAGCGAACGCGCCACATTTGGCGGGCAGAACTTCGACCGTGGCCACCCCGACGACCAAGGCTCGGGCGACAAGGGTTGGGGCATGGCGTATGAGGTCAACTACCGCCTCAACCGCACCGACGACTGGGTGAAGGTGTTGCAACCCTACGGGGTACTCGATCGCGCCAAGACCTGATTCAACGACCTGCCGGTCAAAGCCAGCGACATGTTCTCGGCGGCGGTGGGCGTGCGTTTTGGCGACAACAAGTACTACAACATTGCCCTGCAAGCCGCCAAGCCGATGTCGGGCGTCGCTTTGGACAGCTTCAACCGGCGGCTGCGGTATACGCTGAGTTTCAGTTACCAGCTGTGAAGAGAGCCACGCGCTTGCAACTCGGTGTAGTAGCGAGGTGGTGCAATCGCAGCATAGGTATCCACGCAACTGAACTGCCCCCCAACGGCTGGACACAACTGTGGGCACGGCACTGAACCTGTGGCGAGGGAGCTTGCTCCCGTGGCGACCTGACAGCCGACCAGGATGGCCGGCTGGTCCGAGTAGATATCCCTTGCTTGGGTAACGGCCGCTATGGGTTCCGCCTTTACAGCGGCTCATTTTTTTAAAGCGCAAAAGTAAGCAAACGCTCCCGCCCCGCCACTCGGTACCTCGCTCAGGCGAGGTGTGCCCTTCCCACAAGGTCAGCGCGGCGGGTAGTTGGCGAGGATTCTGGCCACGGTGCTGCGGATGGCGTTGCTGCGGTCCTGTGGGTTCGGCGAACTGGCCATGATCTGTTCGTCACTGCCACGCCATACCAGCTTGCCGTCCTTGCCGTCGAGAAGGTCGATCTGGAGGGTCGCCACTTTGTAGGTGATGTTGCGCGTTTCGTTGTACATCGGCGCACCCCAGTAGCCATTCCACGGCCCGCCCCAGGCGCCGCCATAGTTGGTGGTGACTTGTTGCTGACGGTCTTCGACGATCAGGTAAGCCTGCACTTTCAGGTCGCCCCTGGTGCCCGGCGCTGCGGGGCGCAGGCCGCGCTGGTCAAGCTGCTCGCCCACGGCCTGGCGGATGCGCTGCTCGGTGAGGTCGCTCTTGATACGCGGATCATCCGGGCGGTATTGCAGGGCCGGGTCTTTCCAGGCCCAGTTACGGTAGGCGCCGAAGTCACGGCTGGCATCATAATCGTGGTTGATCTGGTTAGTCTGGCAACCGCCCAGCAGCAGCACAAAAGCAAGCGTAGCGATACGACGAAACATGGTAGTTCTCCGATGATCGGTCCAGGCTTTACATGAGAATAGCGGTTAACTCGGAGGATACGCCGTCATTGCCTTCTGCACCGCCTGGCGCAACGCATCGGCGCGCTCACTGAGGCTTCCCTGGCTGCCCGTTTCCGCACTGGCGCTCCACACCGGCTGGCCGCTGCGGGCGTCGAACAGATTGACCCGCACCACCACGACCTGCACTTCATAGGTGCGCACCACCGGCACCGAGTTGTACATGCCGTAGCCATTGCCATAGCGGTTGTAGCCGCCATAACCGTAGCCATAGTCATCCTGGACTTGCCGCAAGCGCCTCTCCAGCCGCACGTCGGCGCTCACCAACAGATCGGGCGCGCGGTTGTCATGCAAGGGGCGCAGGCCGCGCTGGTCCAGCGCAGCGCTGACCGCTTCGGCCACCTGGGCCGAATCCGCCCAGGCGGTGCCGGCCGGCAGTTGCCCGTTGCGCCAGGCCCAGTTGCGATAGGCGCCATAGTCGCGCGCCGGCGCCGGGTATGCGCTGGCATCAAAGGTCTTGGCCGCTTGAGCCGGAGCCGGCGGCATCGGCGCCGACGCGGCCACGTAAGGGTTCGGGCTGGAGCAGGCCCCCAGCCCAAGAGACAACAGGATCAAACAGAGACGACGCATTTCGACCTCCGCAGACTGGGCCGCTTAAACCGGACGGCAAACCCAGTGCAAATAACGCCCAAGTCCGGCGAAGCTTGGGTGACGACGGTGAGCGAGTTCCATCTCCAGAAGATCCTGCAGCTCGGCGCGCGCCTGGAATTCCACCGGCATAAAGTCGTGGAACACGCGTACGCCACTTTGGCTTTCGACCTGCCAAAGCCCCTCGAGTTGCGCCGCCAATTCCCGAGGGTCCAGCGGCTGTTGCGGCGTGAGGCTCTGCTTTTCGCCGGCCATATCGTTCTTGCGCATCTTGCGGAAATGGCCCTTGAGCAGGTTGCGGTAAATCAGCGCATCGCGGTTGTAGAACGCCAGGGACAGCCAGCCGTCGGGCCGCGTCAATTGGTGCAGCGCCGGCAGGATCGCTTGGGGTTCGGCCAGCCATTCCAGCACGGCGTGGCACAGCACCAGGTCGTAGGGTTCGGTGAGCTGGCCGAGCAAATCTTGCCAGGGCGCATGGATGAAGGTGGCGCGCTGCCCCGCTTCGGCGAAACGCTGGCGCGCGCCTTCGAGCATGGGCTCGGCGGGTTCGGCCAGGGTCACCTCATGGCCGCGCTCGGCCAGCCACAACGACATATGCCCCAACCCCGCGCCGATATCCAGCACGCGCAATGGGCGATCCGGCAAAGCCTCGGTGAGATCGGCCTGCAACACCGCCAGGCGAATCGCGCCCTTGGCGCCGCCATAAATCTTCTCGGCGAAGCGCGTGGCCAACTGGTCGAAATGCCGATCACTCATGGGCAAACCGCCGTTCGCTGTCGGCCAGTTTGGCACGTACCACTTCGTTCATGTCCAGGCCCAGCTCACTGCACAGCAATAGCAGGTACAGCACGATATCGCCGACTTCCTGGCCGGCGTGAGCGAGTTTATCGGCCGGCAATTGGCGCGACTGGTCTTCGGTCAGCCATTGGAAAATCTCAACCAGTTCGGCCATTTCCACACTGGCGGCCATGGCCAGGTTTTTCGGACTATGGAACTGCTTCCAATCATTGGTATCGCGAATGCGGTGCAAGCGTTCGGTGAGGTGTTCGAGGTTCATGCGAGGGCTCCTGAATGGGCATAGCTTCAGGGGGATGGGGATTGAAGGCAAGTGAATAGCGGTGTTGATCTTGAAGACCCCGTCGGGGATTTGCCCCAGAGGAGCATAGGTGTCTACACAACTGACTGCCCTGACTCGCTGCTCTTGCTCTTGCTCTGGCTCTTGCTCTTGCTCTTGCTCTGTTTTTGATCTTGATCCAAGGCGCCCCGTTAAACCACGCTGGCCGGAATTCGATATTGATTTGGGGGG
>NZ_JASLAW010000155.1 GCF_030147005.1 Pseudomonas sp. | reverse complement strand
GATGCCAAAACTGTTGAATGGCTTGAGCGATACCTGCGCACGTACTTGCAAGGTCATAACCGCCCCTTCAATTCAATCACCAATGAATCACAGGCGCGCTCGATAAGGTCCAGCACCCGGTCAAAGCCTTGTTCGCCTTCGTAGTAAGGGTCCGGCACTTCGTCCACCTCGCCGTCGAAGCGGCGCAGGAACAGATCCAGCTGCGCCTTACCCTGCGCAGGTTGTATGGCTTTAAGGTTGCGCAGGTTGCCATCGTCCATGGCCAGGATCAGGTCATAACGCGCAAAATCGGCGCGGGACACCTGTTGGGCACGCTGGCATGACAAATCATAGCCCCGCGCCAACGCCGCACGTTGGCTGCGCTGATCCGGTGGGTTGCCGACATGCCATTCCCCAGTCCCCGCCGACGCCACCTCAACCTGGCCGGCCAAACCCGCTTCGCGTAACTTATGGCGCAAAACGCCTTCGGCGGTGGGCGAGCGGCAGATATTGCCCAGGCAGACAAACAGGACCTCCATCAAGCCCCCAGCAGGCGACGGACGCGCTCAAGGTCTTCCTGGGTATCGACGCCGGCAGGCGGTGCTTCCAGCGCATCGCCCACGTGGATACGCACGCCGTGCCAGAGGGCCCGCAGCTGCTCCAGGGACTCGGTATTTTCCAACCAGCACGGGCCCCAGCTGACGAAGTCATGCAGGAAACCGGCGCGATAGGCGTAGATGCCGATATGGCGACGGTACGGCACGCCTTCCGGTAGTACGCCGGGGTTGCTGGCGAAGGCGTCCCGCGCCCAGGGCAGGACCGAACGGCTGAACGTCAGGGCCAGGCCGTTGATATCGCTGACCACCTTCACCACGTTCGGGTTGAATAAGGTTTCGCTGTCTTCGATCGGTTCGGCCAGGGTCGCCATGCGCGCTTGGCCATGGGCCGCCAGATTGGCGGCAACCTGGTCGATGACGCTTGGCGGGATCAACGGCTCGTCACCTTGCACGTTGACCACGATGGCATCGGGCGCCAGGCCCAGTTGCGTAGCCACTTCGGCCAGGCGATCGGTGCCGGAATTATGGTCTTCGCGGGTCAGCACCGCCTCGGCGCCGAAACCTTTGCAGGCTTCGATGATGCGCGGATCGTCGGTCGCCACCACCACACGTTCGGCGCTGCTTTTGCAGGCTTGTTCCCACACCAGCTGGATCATCGGCTTGGCGCCGATCATTTGCAGCGGCTTGCCCGGCAGGCGGGTCGAGGCATAGCGCGAGGGGATCACCACGGTAAAGGCGGTAGTCATTTATCCAGGCGCTCATCGGTCGTCAGGGTGCGGGCTTCGCTTTCCAGCATCACTGGGATGCCGTCACGGATCGGGTAAGCCAGGCCGGCACCTTTGCTGATCAGCTCGGTTTTGTCGGCGCTTAGCTTGAGCGGGCCTTTGCAGATCGGGCAAGCAAGGATATCGAGCAATTTGGTGTCCATGGGTATTTCCTGCGAATAAGCGGTTTAAGGCAAAAGACGGTTGGGCAGCAAGCGCGTCAGCTGCGTGTCGAACCAGGCGACAAATGCTGGCGACGGCAGCGCATCCACCGCAAGGTACCACCAGTCGGGCCGGGCGAAGGCGCGGCACTTCACCGCGTCCTTTTCAGTCATGACCAGCGGCAATGGCGGCGTGAAATTCAACACCTCGGCGCAGTAGGGCGCGTGGTCGGCAAATGCATGGGGGATCGGCTGCCAGTGTAGCGTTTCAAGGGTATTGAAGAAACGTTGCGGATTGCCGATACCGGCAACCGCGTGTACCTGCTGGCCTACCGGAAAATACGTGACCGGCTGTCGCTCGCCGCTGTGCAGGTTGACCAACGCCGCAGGCTGCAGGCGAAAGGCAAAGCCGTCTTCGCGATCCTCGGCGGCACCGTTATAAAGCAGCGCATCCACGCTGTGCAAGCGCTCAACCGGCTCGCGCAACGGCCCGGCCGGCAGGCAGCGGCGATTACCCAGGCCACGGGCGGCATCGATCAATACCAGCTCAAGGTCGCGGGCCAGACGGTAATGTTGCAGGCCGTCGTCGGAAAGGATCAGGTCCAGGGTTTCGCTGGCCAACAGTGTCTTAACCGCGCGGCTGCGGTCCGGATCGATCATCAACGGTACACCGCAGCGCTGCACAATCAGCAAAGGTTCGTCGCCGGCCACTTCGGCACTGTGGGTGGCCTCGACTCGCCACGGTAACTGTGGCGGCTTGGCGCCATACCCACGGCTGACCACCCCCACGCGCAAACCACTGCGCCGACAGTGCTCAATCATCCACAGGATCAGCGGCGTCTTGCCAGTGCCCCCTACCGTGATATTGCCCACGACCACAACGGGCACCGGCGCCTGGTAGATAGCGCCCTCACCCGCCAGGAAGCGCGCACGCTTGCGCTGCACCACCCGGCGGTACAACGACTCCAGCGGCCGTAACAGCACAAGCGCCGGATGGCCCTCGTACCAGGCCTTGAGCAAACGATCGGACATGGCCATCAGGGTGGGCTCGCCGCCTCGACGGTGGTCATGCGCAGATGGCTGAAACCGAGTTTGCCGGCGGCGTCCATCGCGATAATCACAGCCTGATGCTGGGTCTTGCCGTCTGCACTGATCGACAGCGGCAGGCTCGTGTCGCCCCCGGACTCCTTCTGCAAGGCCTCCATCAAGCTGGTCAGGTCGCTTTTCTCCAGCAACTGGTTATTCACTGAAAATACGCCGTCGGCGCTGATGGCAATGTCCAGTTGCTTGACCTGCTGGTCTTCGGCCGGCGAGCCGCTCACGGCTTCGGGCAAGTCGACGCGCAGCTGGGTTTCCCGGGTAAACGTGGTGGTGACGACAAAGAACAGCAGCAGGATAAACACCACGTCAATCAGCGACGCGAGGTTGATATCGACATTTTCCCGTTGCTTGCGGCGAAATTTCACGCTTTGCCCTCAACCAGGTCCACATCACGGTCGCCCTGCACCACCTCCACCAGTTTGATGGCTTCCTGTTCCATGCCGACCACCAGTTCATCGATGCGCCGTTGCAGGAAGCGGTGGAAGAACACCGACGGAATACCCACCATCAGGCCTGCGGCCGTGGTGATCAACGCTTTGGAAATACCACCGGCCAGCACGGCGGCGTTGGTACTCATGCCCGAGCCCATGAACGAGCTGAAAATGTCGATCATGCCCAGCACCGTGCCCAGCAAACCGAGCAGCGGCGCCATGGCGGCGATGGTGCCAAGAGCGTTGATATAGCGCTCCAGTTCATGAATCACCCGCGCAGCCGCTTCCTCGATGCACTCTTTCATGATCTCGCGGCCATGCTTGGAGTTAGCCAGGCCGGCGGCGAGGATTTCACCCAAAGGCGAATTGGCGCGCAGCTCCTTGAGCTTCTGCTTGTCGAGCTGCTTGTTCTTGATCCAGCCCCAGACTTGCCCCAGCAGGTGCTCGGGGGTGACGCGACTGGCGCGCAGGGTCCACAGGCGCTCAGCGACGATGCCGAGTGCGGCAATGGAACTCATGATGATCGGCAACATCATCCAGCCGCCGGATTTGACCAATTCCCACACAGTGAACGCCCCCTCGAAAAAGTGCGCCACTTTATCATATAGGTTCGGCAGCGGGGTTCGTCGGCCGCAGACCGGACTGTCGCAGCCCGCAGTGTTTGGTAACGCCGGATTACGGTAACGGTTCGCGCCAGAACCGGCGTTGACTGCGCGCAACAATGGCTGGCTGGAAGGCGCCCAACTGAAGACGCACGGCGCCTTGTTCGGCGCTGTCGTATATCCGGCTGCCCAGGGTTTTATAACGCTCTATCACTTGCGAATGAGGATGACCGAAGGCGTTGCCCCGGCCCCTGGAAATCAACACCGACTTGGGCGCAAGCCGTTGCACAAAGGGTTTGGACGACGAACTGCGGCTGCCATGATGGGGCGCCTGCAGCCAGTCGGTTGGCACCGCCAAGGGTGTGTCAAGTAATGCACGCTCTGCCGCACGGTCGATATCGCCGGTGAGCAGCAACCGTTCACCGTTGGCCTGCACCTGCAATACACAGGATTTGGGATTGCCGCTTATGGCGTCAGACCACTGCCATAACGCGAACGACACACCATCCCACTCCCACTGCTCACCGCTGCTACACGGCTCAGTCGCCAGAAAAGCCGGCAACCCCTCGGTTTCGCCGCCTACCACACGCCTGATGGGCAACCCACGAGCAATCGCCGCCGCGCCACCGGCATGATCGGCGTCTGCATGGCTCAGCAGCAGCATGTCCAGCCGTTCTATTCCGAGCTTTTTCAACGACGGCAAAACCACGCGCGCACCCAGATCAACCGACCCCGAACGAGGCCCCGCATCGTAAAGCAAGGCATGGTTGCGGGTGCGCAAGATCAATGACTGCCCCTGGCCCACATCCAGCTGCACCACCGTCACCTGCCCAGCGGGTACTGATTCCCTGGGTGGAAACACCGCCAGCAACAGCATGGGCCAGCCCAGCAAACGAAACGGCACCCCCTTGGGCAGCAGCAGTAACACCGCGCCTAACAGGCTGATCAGCCAATAAGCCAGCGGCACCTCAGCCGGCGTCCAGGCCGGCAACTGCTCGGCCAGCACGGCCAGGACCTTGAACCACCCCTCCAGCGCTCCACCGGCCAACCAGAGCAAGCCGTCACCGACCAAAGGCAGCCACAACAGCGCCGTGCCCAGCAGCGCCAACGGCAACACCACCAGACTGATCCACGGCACAGCGAACAAATTGGCCACGGGCGCGGTTAGGCTGATAGGTAAACCCAGCACCAGCAGGATTGGAAACAGGCCGATAGCAATCAGCCACTGGGGACGGGTCCATACCTGCCAAACGCCCCATGGCCCCAGCCGCCCGCCCAGCGCCAGGACCAGGATTGCAACCGCCGCAAATGACAGCCAGAAACCCGGCTGCAAACTGGCCAGCGGCTCAAGCAGCAGTACGCCGTTGAAGGCCAGCAACAACGGCCACCAGACGCCCAAATGCCGAAAGCGCAGCCGCCACAGCAGTACCAGCCCGACCATCACACACGCGCGCTGCACCGGCACGCCGAACCCTGCCAGCAGGCCGTAACCCAACGCTGCGGCAAACGCCAGGCCACATGCCCAGGGTAGCCATGACAGGTTCCGGGGCCAGCAACCGTAACGTGCCAGCCCGGCCACCAGCCCATAGATCAGTCCGGCCAGCAAGCCAATGTGTTGGCCGGAAATGACCACCAGGTGCACGGTGCCGGTGTCTTGCAACACCTGCCATTCTTCCGCTCGCAACCCGGAACCGTCACCCAACACCAACGCCGCCACCGCGGCTTCTCGGGTTTGCGCATCGGCGGCCATCAGGCGTTGACGCAGGCTGTCGCGCAGGGCGTTGCGGGCCGGCGCCAGACGCTCACCGTCTTTCACCGAGCCTGTGGCCCCAATGCGCTGCGCCAGCAGCCAGGCCTCGTGGTCGAAACCGTGAAAATTGAGCAGGCCGGACGGCCGCTTGAGGGTGACAGCCAAGCGCCAGCGTTCCCCGCTGCGCACTGGCGGCCCGCCGTGCCAGGACAAACGGATGCGCTTGGGCAGCCGGGCCTTGCGCGACCGGCTGTCGGCCACTTCAAAGCGCACACCGGTGTCCGTCTGTTGGGGCAGCCCGACCACACGCCCCTCCACCCAACGCGTCTCGCCGTCCAGCGCCGGACGCAATCGATCATCCAGCGCCCACTGCGCGCTGATGCAAGCCCAACTCAACCCCAGCAGGAAAAACGCCAGCGGGTACGTACGAAACGGCAGTAACATCAAGGCCAACACCAGCATGGCCATCAGCCATCCAGTGTGCGGCAACGCTGGTAGAAAACGCAGGGTGAGCAACCCTAGCGCAAGTGCGAACATCCCTGTCCTCATGAATCATTCCTTTCAATGATTCATTCAGTCTTAGCCGGGGTTCCCAGCGGCGCCTTTGATGTTTTGTCACAAAGTCTGAATTTTCTGTTTATAGAATGCGCGCATACTTGCCCCTCGAACTGACCTGGACCCCTTATGCCCCGGCGCTTATTCAAACGGTACATGCCCGACCCCAGCAGTATCAGGGAACACAAGTCATTACAGTTTCTTGGCAGCCTGCTGCATGACCCGAACCTCTGGCACCTCAACCGGCACTCGGTCGCTCGCGCCATGGCCGTGGGTTTGTTCGCCGCGTTTATCCCCATTCCCTTGCAAATGCTGCTGGCCGCGATCCTGGCGATCGTCGTGCGCGGCAACATGCCGATTGCCGTTAGCCTGGTCTGGCTGACCAACCCGATCACAATGCCAGTGGTGTTTTTCTGCACCTATATGACCGGTGCCTGGTTGATGAATGTGCCACCGCGCAGCCTTCCCGATAACCTCACCTGGGAATGGATCAGCGGCGAGTTGAGCACGATGTGGCAGCCGTTCCTGTTGGGCTCTGTGGTATCCGGACTGGTGTTGGGCGCATTGGCCTATTGCCTGACCATGGGGTATTGGCGTTGGTGGGTCGGGCGCCAATGGAAGAAACGCAAACTGCGCCGCCGCTGACGGCTAACGGGCAGGCAGGTGCAGATGGACGCGCAGGCCCCGCCCGGTATTTTCCGCCCAGATTCGACCGCCCTGGCGCTGGACGGCGTTGCGCGCAATACTCAAACCCAGGCCAAAGCCGCCATCGCCGGGCCGTGAACCGTCCAAACGGGTGAAAGGCGCGAAGATACGCTCCAAGTCGGCCTCATCAATGCCTCCCCCCTGATCCTCCAGCCAGACATGCCAGTAGTCGCCCATGCGCACGCCGTCCAATGTCACCAATCCCTGACCTGGAGAGTGACGTATTGCATTACGCAGGATGTTTTCCAAGGCCTGGGCCAGCGCATTGAGGTTACCGCGCACCCAGCACTCGGCTGGCAACAAGCAGGGCAAGCGGGATGCTGGCCAGTCGCTTTCAAAACAGGCGTTCTCCCGCAGCATGTCCCACAACGCCTGCAGCTGTATGTCTTCGTGGGGCAACGGCACCCGGTCGCTGTCCAGCCAGGCCAGTTGCAGGCTGTCTTCCACCAGGCGCTGCATGGCGTCGATTTCCCGGTTCAGGCGTTCGCGCAACTGCGCCAGATCCTGCTCGCTGTCACAAGCCACCCGCAATCGGCTCAAGGGCGTGCGCAATTCGTGGGACATGTCCCGCAGCAGTTGTTGCTGCAACTGCACCGTGCCCTGCAAGCGTTCGGCCATATGGTC
The DNA here is from genome assembly GCF_030147005.1 of Pseudomonas sp. Taxonomy (GTDB): domain Bacteria; phylum Pseudomonadota; class Gammaproteobacteria; order Pseudomonadales; family Pseudomonadaceae; genus Aquipseudomonas. The sequence goes on along the minus strand of NZ_JASLAW010000155.1, from coordinate 11,777 downwards.
AAAGGCGCGTCCCAGCTCACCCAGTTCATCCTGGCGACTGGTCGCGGCACGGGACATCCGCACATTCAATTGATCCGCACGCCAGGCGTTGGCCTGCTCACGCAGTTGATTGAGGGGCATGATCAGCAATCGATACAGGCCGATACACAGCAACAAAGTAAACAGCCCAGGAATCAGACCGTTGGTAATTAACCGCCAAAGCACTTGATATCGCCCCGGCATAAAGCGCTTGGGCAACTCGATCACCAGTGAGCCTGCATCAGGGTCGACTGGAAACGCGATCTTCAACCATGGCAGGCCTTTGACATGGCGGCTCACCGGCCAGTCCGGCCCGCGCAAAAAGGTCAGCCGCTGGCTTTCCTTGTCGCTCAGCGGTGCGCTGCCGAGCGATTGCAAGTCGTTGCCGATGACGCCCAGCCAAGTCGTCTCACGGTCAGCCATATGCTGCAACCAGGCATCCACACCGGCGCTGCCCTGGGTAGTCCAGGCCAACTCGGCCCCCGCCGCATAGGCGCGAAGCGTGTCGCGGGCTTCATCAGAAAGGTACGCGCTTTGCTGCTCCATGTACCGGCCCCAAGACCAACTGAGCCAGATCATCAGCAAACAAAAGGCGACCAGCAGAAACGCCAGCTTCCAGAACAGCGAGTGCCTGCCCGGCAACCGCTCAAACGCCCTCTTCATGACCGCTCAACACATAGCCCTTGCCCCACACCGTGCGCACTTCGCGTTCGGCGTAGCCGACTGCCTTGAGCTTGCGGCGAATCTGGCTCACGTGCATGTCGAGACTGCGGTCGTGCGGGGCATAACCGCGTTGCAGCACGTGTTGATATAGGAAGGCTTTGCTGAGTACTTCTTCAGCATTGCGATGCAGGGTTTCCAACAGACGGTACTCACTGCGCGTCAGGCCAGCCCAGTGCGCTTGGTAGAGGACATCGCACAGCTCATCATCAAAACGCAGGGCCTGCGCATCTTCGCGCACGGCTGCAAGGCTCGTCTGGGGACGGCGCTCCAGGGCCACCCGGCGCAGAATGGCTTCAATGCGTACCCGCAGTTCAACCATGCTGAACGGCTTGGGTAGATAGTCGTCCGCGCCCAGACGAAAGCCGCTGATACGGTCGGCTTCGGCGCCAAGGGCCGACATCAGGATCACGGGCATTGCGTGACTCTGGCGCAAGTGCGTGAGGATCGACAACCCGTCCAGCCCCGGCAGCAGGACGTCCATCAGCACCAGGTCGAACGCCTGGTCGCGCGCCAGTTGCAGGCCTTGCTGGCCATTTTGGCACCAGGTGACCTGGAAGCCACTGCGGCCCAGATGCTCGTGGACGTAAGCGCCCAGCACGGGGTCATCTTCGATGGTCAGGATACTGGGTAGGCCAACGGCTGCGGGATTCATTAGCGTCTGCAAGTCATTCTCAATGACCGATTATTCAAGATTAAAGTGTTACAGGCAATCGCCGGCCACCACCGAACGGCCCGAAGATTGCCGTGTGTCATTAATTTACGAGATTCCAGGCGGCGCAAATGGCTACACTGCGCAGGTGGCACGGGCCGGATGCCCGCGTGGATGATTGATATCAATGTGTTAGCAGGAGAGTGGCGTGCTTAGAAGAATGGGGATAAAAGGCCGCGTACTGTTGCTGACTTTATTGCCGACCAGCCTGATGGCCTTGTTGTTGGGGGGTTATTTCACCTGGATGCAGCTCTCTGAGCTGCAAACTCAATTGCTGCAACGCGGTGAAATGATCGCCGAGCAATTGGCGCCACTGGTCGCGCCGGCCCTGAGCAGCAAGAACACCGATTTGCTGGAACGCATCGCGACCCAATCCCTGGAGCAACCGGACGTGCGCGCGGTGTCGTTCCTCGGGCCGGACCGCTCTTCCTTGGCCCATGCCGGCCCGACCATGCTCAACCCACCGCCCACCGGCAACAGTTCGCACCTGCTGCAGCGTACCGGCAGTGATGCCACCCGCTACCTGATGCCCGTGTTCGGCCGCCATCGCAACCTCGCGGGCGAGCTGATTCCGGATGAGTCCGACCGTCTGTTGGGCTGGGTCGAGGTAGAGCTGTCCCACAACGGCATGTTGCTGCGCGGCTATCGCAGCCTGTTCGCCAGCCTGCTGTTGATTGCCATTGGCCTGATCTGCACCGCGGCACTGGCCCTGCGCATCAGCCGCACCATCAACTCGCCGATCGGCCTGATCAAGCAAGCCGTGGCCCAGCTCAAGGACGGCAACCTGCAAACCCGCCTGCCACCCTTGGGCAGCCAAGAGCTGGATCAGTTGGCGTCGGGCATCAACCGCATGGCCGAAACCCTGCAAAACGCCCAGGAAGAATTGCAACACAGCATCGATCAGGCCACCGAAGACGTGCGCCAGAACCTGGAAACCATCGAGATTCAGAACATCGAGCTGGACCTGGCCCGCAAGGAAGCCCTGGAAGCCAGCCGGATCAAATCGGAGTTCCTGGCCAATATGAGCCATGAGATCCGCACGCCGCTCAATGGCATCCTGGGGTTCACCCACCTGCTGCAAAAAAGTGAGCTGTCGCCACGTCAGCTCGATTACCTGGGCACTATCGAAAAATCCGCCGACAACCTGTTGGGCATCATCAACGAGATCCTCGACTTCTCGAAAATCGAAGCCGGCAAGCTGGTGCTCGACAGCGTGCCCTTCAACCTGCGCGACCTGCTGCAAGACACCCTTACCATTCTCGCCCCCGCCGCCCACGCCAAACAGCTCGAATTGGTCAGTCTGGTCTACCGCGACACGCCGCTGGCGCTGGTGGGCGACCCGCTGCGGCTCAAGCAGATCCTGACCAACCTGATCAGCAACGCGATCAAGTTCACCCGCGAAGGCACCATCGTCGCCCGGGCGATGATTGAGGACGAACAGGAAGACAGCGTGCAACTGCGCATCAGCGTGCAGGACACCGGCATCGGCCTGTCCAACCAAGACGTGCGCGCGCTGTTCCAGGCCTTCAGCCAGGCGGACAATTCGCTGTCTCGCCAGCCGGGCGGCACAGGCTTGGGCCTGGTGATTTCCAAGCGTTTGATCGAACAGATGGGCGGTGAAATCGGCGTCGACAGCACACCGGGCGAAGGCTCGGAGTTCTGGATCAGCCTGAACCTGCCCAAGACCCGCGACGACGTCGACGACCTGCCCAGCGCGCCGCTGCTCGGTCGTCGCGTCGCCGTGATGGAAAACCACGAACTGGCGCGCCAGGCCCTGCAACACCAGCTGGAAGACTGCGGCCTGGAAGTCACCCCGTTCAATACCCTGGAAAGCCTGACCAACGGCATCACCAGCGCGCACCAGACCGAACAGGCGATTGACTTGGCGGTGCTCGGCGTCACCGCCAACGACATCCCGCCCGAGCGCCTCAACCAGCACTTGTGGGACCTCGAACACCTGGGCTGCAAGGTGCTGGTGCTGTGCCCGACGACTGAGCAAATGTTGTTCAACCAATCGGTGCCCAACCCCAACAGCCAGTTGCAGGCCAAACCCGCTTGTACGCGTAAGCTGCGCCGCTCCCTGGCCGACCTGATCAGCCCGCGCCCCTCGCGCAGCGAGCCGGGTGAGCCGTTGTCCAGCCGTGCGCCGCGAGTGCTGTGCGTAGACGATAACCCGGCGAACCTGTTGCTGGTGCAAACCCTGCTCGAAGACATGGGCGCCAAGGTGCTGGCCGTGGAAAGCGGCTATGCGGCCATCGACGCCGTGAAGCAGGACACTTTCGACCTGGTGCTGATGGACGTGCAGATGCCCGGCATGGACGGGCGCCAGAGTACCGAAGCGATTCGCCAATGGGAAAGCGAACGCCACGGCACACCGCTGCCGGTGGTCGCCCTTACCGCCCATGCCATGGCCAACGAAAAGCGCGCCCTTCTGCAAAGCGGCATGGACGATTACCTGACCAAACCCATCAGCGAGCGGCAGCTGGCCCAGGTGGTGCTGAAATGGACCGGCCTGGCCCTGCGCAACCAAGGGCCTGAGCGCCTCCCCGAAGGCCTTGGCCATGGTGTGCAACTGCTGGTGCTGGACCACGAAGAAGGCCTGCGCCTGGCTGCCAACAAGGCTGACTTGGCGGCCGATATGCTTGCCATGCTGCTGGCGTCCCTGGAAGCCGATCGCCTGGCGATTACGGTCGCTCGCGAAGCCAATGACAACCACGCCCTGATCGAGCGCGTCCACCGCTTGCATGGCGCCACTCGTTACTGCGGCGTGCCGCAATTGCGCGCGGCCTGCCAACGCGCCGAAACCCTGCTCAAGCAGGACGACGCCAAGGCCATGGCTGCACTGGATGAATTGGACATGGCGATTGCTCGATTGGCCAGTGAAGCGCGGGTCAGCGTCTGACTCTGTCCGGTCGACAACGCCAATAAAAAATGTGGGTGGGGTTGCCCTTCCCCCATTTGGTCAGCATTTCCAACGCGTAAATCGCAGGGAGCCTCTTTAATGCGCGTGATTATTTTCAGCAGCCAGGCCTACGACCGCGACAGCTTTCTCGGTGAGCCGCGCCCGCAGGGCATCGAGCTGCAATTCCAACCTGCCCGCCTCAATCTCGACACGGTGGCCCTGGCCGAACATCACGAGGTGGTCTGCCCTTTTATCAACGATGACCTCAGCGCCCCGGTGCTCGAGCAACTGGCCAAAGGCGGCACGCGCCTGATTGCATTGCGTTCGGCCGGCTATAACCATGTTGACCTGCACGCCGCCAAGCGCCTGGGCCTGAGCGTTGTGCGCGTACCGGCCTACTCGCCCCACGCCGTGGCCGAACATGCCGTGGCACTGATCCTCGCCCTGAACCGTCGCCTGCATCGCGCTTACAACCGCACCCGCGATGGCGATTTCAGCCTGCACGGGCTCACCGGTTTCGATCTGGTCGGCAAAACCGTCGGCGTGGTCGGCACCGGGCAGATCGGCGCCACCTTCGCCAGGATCATGGCCGGGTTCGGCTGTCGGTTGCTGGCCTGCGACCCCTTCCCCAACGCTGAGGTCCTGGCCATGGGCGCGCACTACGTGAGCCTGCCCGAGCTGCTGGCCGAAGCACAGATCATCAGCCTGCATTGCCCGCTCACGGTCGACAGTAAACACCTGGTCAACGCCCGCACATTGGCACATATGCAACCGGGCGCCATGCTGATCAATACCGGCCGTGGTGGTCTGGTCGACACTCCGGCACTGGTCGAAGCGCTCAAGAACGGCCAACTCGGTTATCTGGGGCTGGATGTGTATGAGGAAGAGGCCCAGCTGTTTTTCGAGGACCGCTCGGACCTGCCCCTGCAGGACGATGTGCTCGCCCGCCTGCTGACCTTCCCCAATGTGATCATCACCGCCCACCAGGCCTTCCTTACCCGAGAAGCACTGTCGGCGATTGCCGGTACCACACTGGCCAACATTGCAGCGTGGGCCGACGGCCGCGCGCAGAACCTCGTCGAGGGATGATCAGCGGTCATATACCGGGCTCATGATAGGCCGGCACCCGTGATAGGATGCCGCGCCTATTTGGAGGATCCATGGCCGAACACGATTTCCGCTTCAGCTTGCTGAGCCCGCAACACACCCTGATCGAATGCCGCGCCCTGGTGCCGGGCCGTTATCAAGTCACCGGCAACGGTGGTTCGATCAAGCATGACGACGTGCTGATCGTCACCCTGCGCGGCAGTAAAACCCTGTCGATGCGACTGACCGTGGAAGGTGATGCGCGCTACTCCATTCGCCCGGCGGGCCAATGGGTCGCCATGGCCAAGGGGCCGAAGTTCGGCGAGTTGGAGATTCACACCTGGAAGGTCAATTGCGACAGCTGCGACAGCGTGCTGGAGTTTGAATTCGCGGTGGAAACCAAGCTCACCAAAGAACCGCTGCAACCGGCCGCCAATGCGCGCATCAAAGAACTCGGCTGGGCCAGCGAAGGCGACAAGCACCGCTGCCCGAAATGCCAGCGGGACGCGCAATGAAGGGCCTGCTGATGCTCGCCGCGGTGGGCGCGGCCCTCAGTGGCTGCGCCGGTGATGCAGCCAAGCTCAAGCAGGATCACAGCTATGTGGTGGAGTGGATAGGCGAGCGGCCATTGATGGATTACGCGCACCTGACCGTTACCCTCGGTGCTGATGGTCGCGCCTATGGCAATGGCGGCTGCAACCATTGGTTTGCGCCGTACACTCTCGAAGGCGCCAAGCTCAGCTTCGGCCAGATCGGCAGCACCCGCAAAATGTGCGCCGAGGCGTTAATGGAGCAGGAGCACCGTTTCTTCGAGGCGCTGCAAGGCGTACAGCGCTGGGACATCTCGCCCATCGAACAGACCCGCTTCTGGCCGGCCGAAGGCAAGCCCATCCGCCTGTGGCTGGAAGAAGGCTGACGCCGCCGATCTTTTGCCTGATCGCTGTCAATATGTGGAAGGGCATGCCCCTCCACATTTGACTGGTGCAAACACCTTAGCCGCGCAGCGCCTTGAGCTTGGCCAGCACCCCTGCCGCCGTCTGCTCACCCATCAGTTGCTCGCGCACCTTGCCCTTGTCGTCGATGATGTAGGTCACCGGCAATGCCTCGCTGCGCGGAATATCGAAGATCCCCTCCGGGTTTTGCGCCAGCACGGTGAACTTGATGCCCAGCTTGTCGCTGGCCGCTTTCAGCTCTTCGCCCTGAACATTGTCGAAGTTAACCCCGAACACGCCCACGTCTTGCGCTTTGAGTTGCTCGGCCAGGGCATTGAGCTCGGGGATTTCCGTGCGGCACGGGCCACACCATTCGGCCCAGTAATTGACCACCAGCCACTGCTTGTCCAGGCGTTCGGCCGGCACTTTCTGGCCATACTGGTCAACGCCGTAATCGTTACCGCAGCCGCTGAGCAGCAGGGTTGTGATGATCGCCAATGCACCGATCAGTCGCCTTGTCATGGGGTAATCCTTCGCAAAAATGAACGTTGGCTGCGGCCTATCGCCTCTTACGGTTTAAGGACGGCCCGCAGCGCAGGTAGAATACCCGCCACCTTACGCAAGATGCGACCCGCACATGACCGATCTGACGCTTTATCACAACCCGCGCTGCTCGAAATCGCGCGGTGCGCTTGAACTGCTGCAAGCCAGGGGCCTTGCGCCAACCGTGGTGCGCTATCTGGAAACCCCGCTGAACGCGGCGCAATTAAAGGCCTTGCTGACCAAACTTGGCCTCGGCGCCCGCCATTTATTGCGCACCGGCGAAGATGAATACAAAAGCCTCAACCTGGCTGACGCCAGCCTCAGCGAAGCGCAGTTGATCGACGCCATCGCCGACCACCCCAAGCTGATGGAACGCCCGATTCTGGAAACCGCCGATAAAGCCATCATTGGCCGTCCGCCGGAAAACGTACTGGAGATCCTGCCATGACTACCCCCTATGTGCTGGTGTTGTATTACAGCCGCAATGGCTCGGTCGGCGAAATGGCGCGGCAGATTGCCAGGGGCATCGAGCAAGGCGGCCTGGAAGCGCGGCTGCGCACCGTGCCGGCGATCTCCACCGAGTGCGAAGCGGTGGCGCCGAGTATCCCGGACGAAGGCGCACTGTATGCCAGCCTGGATGATCTGAAAAACTGCTCGGGCCTGGCCCTCGGCAGCCCGACGCGCTTCGGCAACATGGCCGCACCGCTCAAGTACTTCCTCGACGGCACCAGCAATCTATGGCTCACCGGCGCCCTGGTCGGCAAGCCCGCCGGCGTGTTCACCTCCACCGCCAGCCTGCACGGCGGCCAGGAAACCACGCTGATGTCGATGCTGCTGCCGTTGCTGCACCACGGCATGCTGATCACCGGCCTGCCCTACAGCGAGCAGGCACTGCTCGACACGCAGGGCGGCGGTACGCCGTATGGCGCCAGCCACCATTCCGGGGCTGACGGCAAGCGTATGCTCGACCCACATGAAATCTCCCTGTGCCGCGCCCTGGGCCTGCGCCTGGCGAAAACCGCCACGCTGCTGGAGAACGGCCGTGGCCAGGAAGCCTAAAGCCCTGCCAGCTCAAGCGTGGCTGGAACCGCGAGTCAAGCTGGCCCGCGCACTGAGCCTCCTGGCGTTTTTTGGCTTGGTGGGTTTGTTGTGCGTGTACTACCTGTTCGTCGCCGACCTGCATGGGGCGCGTCCGTGGGTCATCCTGCTGATCGAACTGGTGCCGCTGCTGGTGCTGGCGCCAGGAATGATCATGGGCAGCGCGCGCGGGCATTCGTGGATGTGCTTTGTGGTGAACCTGTACTTCATCAAGGGCGCACTGGCGGCGTATGACCCGAACCGGCAAGGGTTTGGGGTGCTGGAGATGCTGGCTAGCCTGGCGGTGTTTTGTACGGCGTTGCTGTATGTGCGCTGGCGGCACCAGTTGAATCGGCGGTTGGCCGATTGACATGCTCTCTGTAGGAGCAAGCTTGCTCACGAAGATCGTTAACGATAACGCGCTCATGCTGGGTTAACGCGTTGCCCTCAGGTTCTTCGCAAGCAAGCTCGCTCCTGCAATGATCAATGGTTGACGGTATACGCCAGCATCATCGACAACTGGCACATCGGCCGCCCGCTCTCGGCATGCCACTGGTTGAATGCGCCCTGCACCGCCGCCAGGTCGCGCAGGCTGGTGGGCGCCTTGTCGACGATCTTCTGCGCATTCAATGCCGCCACTACGTCATCGCTCGGCACAAAGGTGTCCTTGCCCACCATGCGCAAAAAGCGCGGTGCCGACAGGCCGCCCAACTGGTGGCCATGTTTGCTCAGGTACTTCCATAAGCCCACGATATCGGTGACTGGCCACTCGGCGACAAACGCGCCGAAGCTGCCCTTTTCCTGGGTGATATCCAGGATCATCTGCGCATTGCGCGGCACACTCTTGAGCTTGCCCAGGTGGCGGATGATCCGGGTGTCCTGCATCAGGCGCTCCAAATGTTCGGCCCCCATCAAAACCACCTTTTCGGGGTCGAAGCCGAAGAATACCTGTTCGAACGCCGGCCACTTGGCGTCCACCACGCTGTGCTTCAAGCCCGCACGGAACACGCGCAACGCCAGGGTCGACAGGTAACGGTCATCGCTGATCTTGCGCAACTGTGCCGGGGTTTTGGGCGCCGGCAGATGGGCTTCGAGTTTGGCCGCTGAACCAAAACGGTTCAGACAATATTCGTGCAGCCACTTGTAATCGCGCATGCCCTCTCCTGGCAGTTGAATGTCGGCAATTTAAATGAAAACGGCGCCCGTGAGCGCCGTCTTTCAGAGCGTTGTAGAGCGTTAGAGGTTCACTACGTTGACGAAGCGCGATGCGGCGGTTTCATCGATTTTCAGGCTGGTGAAGTCAAACAGATTGCGGTCGGCCAGTTGCGACGGGATCACATTCTGCAGGCTGCGAAAGATGCTTTCGGTACGGCCCGGTGTCTTGCGCTCCCAATCGAGCAGCATGTCCTTGACCACTTGGCGCTGCAGGTTTTCCTGGGAACCGCACAGGTTGCACGGAATGATCGGAAACTGCTTGAAGTCGGAATAAGCCTGGATGTCCTTTTCGTTGCAATACGCCAGCGGGCGAATCACCACGTTGCGCCCGTCATCGGCGCGCAGCTTGGGCGGCATGGCCTTGAGCGAACCGTTGAAAAACATATTCAGGAAGAACGTTTCGACAATATCGTCGCGATGATGCCCGAGGGCCATCTTGGTTGCGCCGATCTCGTCGGCAAAGGTATAGAGCGTGCCACGCCGCAGCCGCGAGCACAGCGAACAGGTGGTCTTGCCTTCGGGAATCAGCTGCTTGACCACCGAATAGGTGTCTTTCTCGACGATGTGGTACTCAACACCCAGTTCTTTGAGATAGGCCGGCAGCACATGCTCGGGAAAGCCCGGCTGCTTCTGGTCCATGTTGACGGCGACGATCTCGAACGTGATCGGCGCGACTTTTTGCAGGTGCAGCAGCACGTCGAGCAGGGTGTAGCTGTCTTTGCCGCCGGAGAGGCAGACCATGACCTTGTCGCCATCCTCGATCATGTTGAAATCGGCGACCGCTTCACCGGCCAGGCGACGCAGGCGTTTTTGCAGTTTGTTCTGGTTGACCGTAAGAGTGCCCATGGCGCTTGGATCCGCTAAAGGTGTATGACGAAAAGCGGGGCATTTTACCGACATGAGCGAACGAGTTCCAATGTGAGGGAGGCCGTGACACCTCGCCCCTTTTGCCGGCGTCCCCATGCACAGACGAAGCGGCGATTAAGCTGACGGTTTACAGCGCGATTTACTCTAAAGGCCCTACGGTTTTCCAGGACTTCACTTCCTATACTGCACGTGAGGTCGCGCAGCGATCCAGACCTTGCAGGCCATTTGGCCGGTGGGCGCTCCGATAGGGGCGATGGCAATAACGACAGGAGTGACTGGCATGATCCATCACGTCGTGGGGCTTTTTACCCATCCCGGCCAGGAATGGCGGGAAATCCGTGGCGATAAAGAAGAAAGCATCAGCCACATGTACCTCACTCATACCCTGGTTCTGGCGGCGAACCCCGCCGTCTCCGCATTTATCGGCACCACCCAGGTCGGCTGGGTCATCGGCAACCGGGCCCCGGTCATGCTGACCCAGGAAAGCGCGCTGTGGATGACCCTGATGTCTTACGCCGCCATGCTGGGCGGTGTGGCGGTGATGGGCGCGTTTATTCACTGGATGGCCCGCACTTATGACGCCAACCCCAGCATGGCGCGTTGCGTGGCCTTTGCCACCTACACGGCGACGCCCCTGTTTATCGGAGGGTTGGCGGCGCTGTATCCGCACATGTGGCTGGGGATGGTCGTAGGCACGGCAGCAATCTGCTACACGGTGTATCTGCTGTATGTGGGATTACCCACGTTCATGAGTATCGACCCGGATGAAGGCTTCTTGTTTTCCAGCTCGGTATTGGCCGTGGGCCTGGTGGTGCTGGTGGCGATCATGGCGTTTACCGTGATCGTCTGGGGCCTGGGCGTTGGACCTATCTACACCAGTTGAGTCGTTGCTCCGCAAGCAAAGCCACCAACCAGGTGGCTTTGTGCGTTATGCATGACCATTCGGCGCCTGACAGATTCGGAAACACCCAGCTTTGCGGCATACTGGGCGTCTCTGGAGATATGTACAGCATGCCCGAGCAACTCAATACCCGCGTCGAAGAATGTTTCCTGCAAGCCGAATCCTTTTTCAAACGAAGCTTCAAACGCCCCAAGGTCAGCCTCAAACTGCGGGGCCAGAAAGCCGGTGTCGCGCACTTGCACGATAACCTGCTGCGCTTCAACCCTCAGCTCTACCGAGAAAACAGCCAACACTTCCTGAAACAGACCGTGGCCCACGAAGTGGCGCACCTGATTGCCCATCAGCTTTTTGGCGAGCGCATCCAGCCCCATGGTGAGGAATGGCAGTTGATCATGCGTGGGGTTTACGAACTGCCGCCAGACCGTTGCCACACCTACGAAGTCAAGCGTCGCCAGGTGACTCGTTATATTTACCGGTGTCCGTGTGCCGACAGCGATTTTCCATTCTCGCCGCAGCGGCATGGGCTGGTAGGCCAGGGGCGCCGGTATTTGTGTCGGCGGTGCAGGCAAACCCTGGTGTTCACTGGGGTAACTCGGGTGGAGTGAGGGACTCTTCGCGGGCAAGCCCTCTTCCACATGTTGATCGCATTCCATAGGATCTACACGGGAGTATCAGTTTTTTTGTGTTCGGGCTGGTTAGGGCCTGCCGTCAGGCAGGCCGTTGTTTTACCAGCTCGGTCTGGTAAATCGGTCTCCGTACAGGATCGCAAATTGATTCATTGCCACTTTCCAGTCGTGTGCCGCA
>NZ_JASLAW010000099.1 GCF_030147005.1 Pseudomonas sp. | reverse complement strand
CCGAGCAGACGTACAGCGCTATGTCTCTCGCTACAACATCAGCAGGCCTCACAGCTATAACGACTACCGGTCGCCGGTCATGAAGGAAAGGTTGGCGGCGTGAACCGTAATCAGTGTCCAAAATTACTTGACCAGTTCAGTTTGCTCGCGAAAGCGGTGGTTCAGTCAGTGCACATATCGACTGATTTACCGCTTTCACGAGCAAGCCCGCTCCCACACAGTGCTGATTATTCGAACAGTGCATCCAACGCCTGCTCCAGGCGCGTTACAGCAATGATCTGCAACCCCGGCGGCGCCTCCTTCGGCGCATTCCCCTTGGGCACGATCGCACGCTTGAAGCCATGCTTGGCCGCTTCCTTCAAGCGCTCCTGGCCGCTGGGCACCGGACGCACTTCGCCCGACAACCCCACCTCGCCAAACACCAGCAAATCATGGGGCAGCGGCCGGTTGCGCAGGCTGGACATCACCGCCGCCATCAACGCCAGATCGGACGCGGTCTCCAATACCTTGACCCCGCCGACCACGTTAAGGAAGACGTCCTGGTCGTGAGTCGGAATGCCCCCGTGCCGGTGCAACACCGCCAACAGCATGGCCAGGCGGTTCTGATCCAGGCCCAGGGTTACCCGTCGCGGGTTGGCCAGATGGCTGTCATCCACCAGCGCCTGAACCTCCACCAGCATCGGCCGGGTGCCTTCCCACGTCGCCATCACCACACTGCCTGGGACTTCTTCCTGGGCGCGGGAGAGAAAAATCGCCGACGGATTGGAGACTTCTTTCAGCCCCCTGTCAGTCATTGCAAACACACCCAACTCGTTCACCGCGCCAAAGCGGTTTTTCACCGCCCGCAGCAACCGCAGGCGGCCATCGGATTCACCCTCGAAATACAGCACGGTATCCACCATGTGCTCCAGCACTCGCGGCCCGGCCAGCGCGCCTTCCTTGGTCACGTGGCCGACCAGGAAGATCGCTGTGCCGCTCTGCTTGGCGTAGCGCACCAACAGCGCGGCACTTTCACGCACCTGGGACACGCCGCCAGGGGCTGATTGCAGTTGCTCGGTGAAAATCGTCTGGATCGAGTCGATCACCATGACCTTCGGCTTTTCGATCCGCGCCGTGGCGATGATGCTTTCAATGCAGGTTTCGGTCATGACCCGCAGCTGGTCCTGGGGCAAGCCCAGGCGACGGGCGCGCATTGCCACTTGTTGCTGGGATTCTTCACCGGTGACGTACAGCGCCGGCATGCGGCTGGCGATGCTGCACAGGGTTTGCAGCAGGATCGTGGATTTACCGATGCCGGGATCGCCGCCGATCAGCACGACCGAGCCGTCCACCAGGCCACCGCCCAATACCCGGTCCAACTCACCGGAGGCCGTGGAGAAACGCGGGATTTCTTCGACGCTGACTTCGGCCAGGGTCTTGATCTGCGCTTGTTGCCCGGTCCAGCCGGCGCGGCCGGAAGGGGCTGCGGCGCCGCCGCTTTCAATCATGGTTTCAGTCAGGGTGTTCCACGCACCGCACTCACCGCACTGGCCCGCCCATTTGGGAAAGGTCGCGCCGCACTCCGTGCAGCCGTACATGCGCTTGGCCTTTGCCATTCGAGAACCTCCAACGGAAAAACCGCGATGATAGCTCAGCGCGGCGCCGGGGTCCGGATTTCGCCGTTGGCCAAGCGCGAAGCGGTGTTGCCGATGGGGTCTTCGGCATTCAGGTCGGCCCCTTTGGCCTTCAACTCGCCCAACAATTCCACTCGTTTGAACAGCCCGGCGTACATGGCGGCGGTCTGCCCGGCGCCGTTGCGTTGGTCGGGGTTGCAATCGGTTGCCAGCAAGCGTTGGGCGATTTTCAGTTCGCCTTTGAAGATGGCCCCCATGAGCGCAGTGTTGCCGCGTTTGTCTTGCACGCAAGCGTCGGCGCCGGCGGCGAGCAAACGCTCCACGTAGGCACTTTCACCGTGATAGGCGGCCAGGATCAGCGCGGTGTAGCCCTTGGCGTCCTGGGTGTTGAGGCTATAGCCGGAGTCAATGAAGGTGTCGAGCATGTCGAGGTCGCCACGGCGGGCGGCATCGAAGTAGTAGTCCTGCAGCTGTGCCTTGAGCGCGACCGGGTCCGGGGAATCGGCCTGTGCGGTAAAGGCCAGCAAGGTCACCAGCAGTCCAATAACAATACGCATGGGTATTCTCCTGCCAAGGGTCGGCGCCCCAACCGGAACGCCGACCGCAACCAACGGATCAGTCAGTCAGTTTTTCAGCCAGTGCCTTCACACGAGCCAAGTCGCCCTTGGCCACCTTGGCCACGCCGGTGCCGTATTCCGGATCCGCCTTGTAGAGGAACGAGAGGATGATGTGCTTGCTCTCATCATCGGTGGTCGCCAGCGAGCCGCCGAAGTTGTCGATCAGGTCCTGACGCTCTTTCTTGCTGTAGGAGCGATACAAGTCGCCGGCCTGCTTGAAGTTCTGCTCACGCTGGATCTTCGCCTGCTGGGTGCTGCCCGACAGCGGCGACTGGCTGTAGCGCGCAGTCTGCGGCTCTTCGCGCGGCAACAGGCGGCTTGGCTGGTAGTTCACGCCGGAGGTGGTCTTGCCGAAGTTCAACGCGCCGTCCTGGTTGACGTTGTTGACGGTCACCCGTGGCGCGTTGATCGGCAGTTGCAGGGCGTTGGCGCCCAGACGGTACATTTGCGTATCGGCATAGGAGAACACCCGACCTTGCAGCAGGCGGTCTTCCGATGGCTCGATACCCGGTACCAGGTTGGCCGGGGCCATCGCCACTTGTTCGGTTTCCTGGAAAACATTGGCCGGGTTGCGGTTGAGCACCATTTGCCCAACTTTGCGCTCCGGTACATTCGGCCAGATCTTGGTGGCGTCCAGCGGGTCGAAATCGAACTTGGCCAGGTCTTCAGGTTTCAGCACCTGCACGTACAAGTCCCACTTGGGAAAATCGCCCTTGTTAATATGGGTGACCAGATCATTGGTCATATGGCTGTAGTCACGCCCTTGCACTTCGGTGACTTGCTTGGGATCAAGGTTCTTGATGCCTTGCAGGCTCTTCCAGTGGAACTTGACGTAGTGCACTTCGCCCTTGGCGTTGATCAACTTGTAGGCATGTACGCCATTGCCGTCCATTTCGCGGTAACTGGCCGGCGTACCGGAGTCCGAGTACAGCTCGGTCAGTGTACGAGTGGACTCTGGAACATGGGAGAAGAAGTCGAAACGACGCGAGTCGTCATCCAGGTTGGTACGCGGGTCCGGTTTGAACGCGTGGACCATGTCCGGGAACTTGATCGCATCGCGAATGAAGAATGTCGGGAAGTTATTCCCCACCAAGTCCCAGTTGCCTTCGGCAGTATAGAACTTGGTCGCGAAGCCCCGTGGGTCGCGCAGGGTTTCCGGGGAATGGTTACCGTGTACCACGGCCGAGAAGCGCACGAATACCGGGGTGGCTTCACCGGCGGCGAACACCTTGGCCTTGGTCAGGTCGCTGAGGTTGTCGGTCACCGTGAAAGTGCCATGCGCGCCCGTACCGCGGGCATGAACCACACGCTCGGGGATGCGTTCGCGGTCGAAGCGCTGCAGCTTTTGAATCAGCTGCACATCCTGCAGCAGCACGGGGCCGTTGGCGCCGGCCGTTTGCGAGTTCTGGTTATCCCCGACTGCGGCGCCGTTGTCCCGGGTCAGGTTGGCGGCTTGCACGGAGAGGGTCAGCAGGCTGGCGGTCACCAATACCAGCGCATGACGCGCCGACACGGGCCTGCGATTGATTGAAATGTTCATCACGATTTCCTCTGGTTTTTTTAGTGCACATTCAGTTGTGCTCGCCAGAGGCTAGTGACCTGCGGGTCAGAAGATAAATAGAAAAACACCACAGGCACGATTGAGAAAAAAATATGGTAACTCGCTGAAATTGCGCGTATTTCGCGCGCGATTGGTGGCACTTTGCAAACTATTTGCGATTTAATGTGTCAGTAAAATTCAACAGTGTTAAAGGTTGTGTCGCGCAAGCCTGCTACGACTGACTTACACTGACCTCCACCCTTTTCATCTGTAACAAGGAATAACTTATGGGCGTGATCAGTGAGTTCAAGGCCTTCGCGGTCAAAGGTAATGTGGTCGACATGGCCGTCGGGATTATCATCGGCGCCGCGTTTGGCAAAATTGTTTCCTCGTTTGTAGGGGACGTGGTGATGCCGCCGCTTGGCTTGTTGATCGGTGGCGTGGACTTCGGCGACCTGGCCATCACGCTTAAAGCCGCGCAAGGCGATATACCCGCCGTCGTACTGGCCTACGGCAAGTTCATCCAGAGCGTGGTCGACTTTTTGATCGTCGCCTTCGCCATCTTCATGGGTGTAAAGGCGATCAACCGCCTCAAGCGCGAAGAGGCCGTAGCCCCGAGCTTGCCGCCGACGCCGACCAAGGAAGAGGTGCTGCTGGGCGAGATCCGCGACCTGCTCAAGGCGCAGAACGACAAACCGCTCTGACCAGCGGATCAAAAAAGGCGCCACGTGAGGCGAATGCCGGTCAGTTAAGGAGGAGTGCTTTACCGTGGCGAGGGAGCTTGCTCGCGCTGGACTGCGTAGCAGTCCCGTTTTCTGGGGCCGCTTCGCGGCCCAGCGGGAGCAAGCTACCTCGCCACAGGTCAACGGTTGCCCGCTATAGCGCTTAACTGACTGGCATTAGCCACGTGAGGCGCACTTTTTTACCAGTAGTTTTCCACCGCCACCTGGCCCGGGCGTCTGCTCAGGCTCAGTTGCATGTCGCGCTGCTTGAGCAGTTGGCGAGTGTCATCGACCATCTGCGGATTGCCGCAAATCAGCACGCGGGAATGTTCCGGGGTCAGCGCGACGCCGGCGGCGCGCTCCAGTTCACCGTTCTCGATCAAGGTGGTGATGCGCCCGTTCAACGCCCCCGGATGCTGCTCGCGGGTGACGATAGGGATGTAGATCAGCTTGTGCGCATAGTCGGCCAGGTGTTCACGCTCGCCCAGCTCAGTGATCAGCGATTGGTACGCCAACTCCTTGGCCTCACGAGCGCTGTACACCAGGACGATACGTTCGAACTTCTCCCATACCTCGAAATCCTGCAGGATCGACAGGAACGGCGCCACGCCGGTACCGGTGCCCAACAGCCACAAATCACGCCCGTCTACAAAGCGGCTCAGGGTCAGGAAACCTGTGGCCTGGCGTTCCACCAGCAAGGTGTCGCCCACCTTCAGGCGGCTCAACTCACTGGTGAACTCGCCCCCCGGAACCACAATGGAAAAGAAATCGAGGTATTCGTCAAACGGTGAAGACACGATGGAATAAGCGCGCCACACGGTACTGCCGTCCGCCTTGGTGACGCCCAGGCGTACGAATTGGCCGGCGGTAAACCGAAAGCCGGCATCGCGCGTGGTGCGCAGGGTGAAAAGGCTGGGGGTCAGCGATTGCACATCGAGCAAGGTCTGGCGGGTAAATTTCTCAGCGCTGGCTGTCATGAGGGGCTCCGTTTTACACAGGCCCTTAGTGTCGCTCAAAGCAGCCCGCGCAAACACCGCTGATTTGTGCTGGCATTCATCCATCCAGAGGGTCGGTCTCGTCAGGCCTGTGACAATCCAATGACACATGGCGGCCCAACTTTGAACCAATCATTTTGCTATTAACGGGTTCGCTACATGGAAAAAGTTGAAGCCCAACCTGCAAGAAATGTCATTTTGACAGTATGGGCAAACTACTGATAAAGCAGGCTCCTGCTTAATGACTTATACAAAAGCCCGGCCTTTGCACAACTACGAAGCGCTAGCCCAACCTAACAAATCGAATATTTTTCAGGCCCACCAATAGGACTTATCCTACACTTGCTCGAGCAGCGTTGGGATCAGGACGTACCCAAGCCAAATGGAATACATGGAGATTTACCGATGGTCAAATGGCGCAATACACGGCTGCCCAAGCTGGAAGGCGAGAGCGAAATCACCAGCGTGTTTGAGATGGTCGTTAATCACACCTACGACTTGGGATTCCAATATTGCTCATTTACGATGAGTTCCCAAGACAAAAACAACCAAACAGACCCCATTCATTTATGCAACTACTCAAATGAATGGAGAAAGATTTATAAGCAAGCGCACTTCTTCGATATAGATCCTGTTGTATCCCATTGTAAAAACAGCGTACTACCTATTATCTGGAACGAAAAAATCTTTAGTAATACCCCTCACTTGTGGGAGTTGGCCCAGTCATTTGGCGTGCACTTAGGCTGGAGCCAGGCGGTGCATGATTTCCAAGGTGTGTTCAGCATGCTCACCCTGGCTCGGGGCAAAGGTGAGGTCAGCGCTGAAGAGCTTTACGAAAAAGCCGGGCAGGTATTGTGGCTCTGCCATGCGATGCATGCGATCGTTGCCAAGAAATACATCGTCGAACCCAATGCCACCGCGCCCAGTAAGTTAACCGCACGCGAAACCGAGGTGCTCAAGTGGTCCGCCATGGGCAAGACCGCTTCCGAGATCGCCGCTATTCTTTGCCTATCCGAGCGTACGGTGGGCTTTCATATCAGCAGTACCTTCAAGAAGCTGGGTGTCCACAATAAGATCCAGGCCGTGCTCAGCGCCTCTAAAGCAGGGCTGTTTTAGCCCGGACAAGAAACACCGCATGTAATCGCCTCCAAAAAAAAGTAACATTTACGGCCAATTCTGAGTGTTGATGCTGCCCTTTCAGAGGTTGCCTCGCTGTTCACTCAGCAGTTCCGTCGATTACCAGAGCCTCCCCCGCCATGCCCCTGCTTGACAGCCCCTTCGCCCAGCTCGATTTGATTCGTCAGCCCGAGCAACACAATGATCCGCTGCAAGCCTTCGATGCCGCCGATGAGTACCTGTTAAGCCACCTCGCTGGCCAACAACCCAACGCCGCGACCCGTGTGCTGGTTCTCAATGACAGCTTCGGCGCCCTCGCCGCCAGCCTTGAAGGCCAGATGCAGGTGACCTCCAGCGGGGACTCGTTCCTCGCCGCGCAGGGCCTGGAGAAAAACCTGATACGCAACGGCAAAGCGTTTGATGCGGTTACGTTCGTGCCGGCCAGCCAGACACCGGTCGGGCCTTTCGATCGCGTGCTGCTGCGTGTGCCAAAAACCCTGGCGCTGCTGGAAGAGCAGTTGATTCGGCTGCACGGGCAACTGGCGCCGGGCGCCGAAGTGATCGCGGGAGCAATGATCAAACACTTGCCACGCGCCGCCGGTGAGCTGCTGGAGCGTTATATCGGGCCGATGCACGCCACGCTGGCAGTAAAAAAAGCACGGCTGCTGATCGCCACCGTTGCGGATCGCCCCGCGCCGACATCGCCCTACCCTACCCGCTACACGCTGGGTGCACCGACCATCGAATTGCTCAACCATGCCAACGTGTTCTGCCGTGAAGGCCTGGACATCGGCACGCGCGCCTTCCTGCCGCACCTGCCGAACAACCTGGGCGGCGCCCGCGTGGCGGACCTGGGCTGCGGCAACGGCGTATTGGCAATTGCCAGCGCACTGCAAAACCCCGACGCGCAGTACACCCTGGTGGATGAGTCCTTCATGGCAGTGCAGTCCGCCACCGAGAACTGGCACGCCGCCCTGGGGCAGCGCGAGGTGATTGTGCGTGCCGACGACGGCCTGGCCGGCCAGCAAGCGCAGTCGCTGGACGTGGTGCTGTGCAACCCGCCGTTCCACCAGCAGCAGGTGGTGGGCGACTTCCTCGCCTGGCGCATGTTCCAACAGGCGCGCGAAGCCCTGGTGGTGGGCGGCGCGCTGTATATCGTCGGTAACCGCCACCTGGGTTATCACAGCAAATTGGCGCGCCTGTTCCGCGGCGTCGAACAAGTGGCGGCCACGCCCAAGTTTGTCATTCTCAAGGCCCGCAAATAAAAAAAGCCCCGCCCTTCCAGTAGGAAGAGCAGGACTCAAAAACCGGGCCGCAAAGCCCGGATCGGGATGTCAGTGCGTGGTAAGGCCGGCGGCATTCATGAACATGCGCATCAGGCTGGCGACGATAAACAGGGCCAGCACACTGCCGGTCCAAATCATCGCCAACCACCCAAGGCGCCGCCACAGCGGCTGTTTCTCGGCCTGTTCGATGTCGTGCAACGAAGGTTTGCCCGCCATGTTGCGACCCTCCTAGTGATAACCGTCTTCATGGGTGACCTTGCCGCGGAACACGTAGTAGCTCCAGAAGGTGTAGCCCAGGATGAACGGGATGATGAACAAGGTGCCCACCAGCATGAAGCCCTGGCTTTGGGGCGGTGCGGCGGCGTCCCAGATCGAAACCGACGGTGGAATGATGTTCGGCCACAAGCTGATGCCCAGCCCGCTGTAACCCAGGAAGATCAATACCAGCGTCAGCAGGAACGGCGTGTAGTGCGCATGGCGTGCCACGGCGCGGAACAGCCCGTACATCGTCACCAGTACCAGCACCGGCACCGGCAGGAACCAGAACAGGTTGGGCAGGGTAAACCAGCGCGAGGCGATTTCCGGATGGGTCAGCGGCGTCCAGAGGCTGACGATACCGATCACGGCCAGCACCACGAACGCCAGCGGCCGCGCCAGGTTGTGCATCTGTTCCTGCAACTTGCCTTCGGTCTTCATGATCAGCCAGGTGCAGCCGAGCAGGGCATACGCCACGATCAATGCCACGCCACAGAACATCGTGAACGGCGTGAGCCAGTCCAGCGAGCCGCCGGCGAACTGGCGGTTCACCACCGGAATGCCATCGATAAACGCCCCCAGCGCCACGCCCTGGAAGAATGTGGCCGTCAGCGAGCCGCCGATAAACGCCTTGTCCCACAGGTGACGCTTGTGGTCCTTGGCCTTGAAGCGGAACTCGAAGGCCACGCCCCGAAAGATCAGCCCGACCAGCATCAGGATCAGCGGCAGGTACAACGCCGACAACACGACTGAGTAGGCCAGCGGGAACGCGCCAAACAAGCCCGCGCCGCCCAATACCAGCCAGGTTTCATTGCCGTCCCACACGGGCGCCACGGTGTTCATCATGACGTCACGGTCGGTCTTGCCCGGTACGAACGGAAACAGGATGCCGATCCCCAGGTCGAAGCCGTCCATGACCACGTACATCAT
Source organism: Pseudomonas sp. (assembly GCF_030147005.1). Taxonomy (GTDB): domain Bacteria; phylum Pseudomonadota; class Gammaproteobacteria; order Pseudomonadales; family Pseudomonadaceae; genus Aquipseudomonas. The sequence goes on along the minus strand of NZ_JASLAW010000099.1, from coordinate 3,222 downwards.
GATCCCGAAAATGATGATCACAGCCCAGATCAGCGGAAGATCAATACCCATCTCAATTCCCCTTGTGCTGGATGTCGTCATGGTCGTTGTCGGTGCCATCATCGGCAGCGGACAGCGGCCGCGCCGGAGTGCGTTTCTGGCCCGGACCACCATGGGTCGGCTCAGTGGCTTCGTGAACCACAGGGCCTTTGCGCACCAGCCGCATCATGTAACCCAAACCCGCGCCGAACAGCGCGAAGTACACCACCACGAACAACACCAAGGTTAGGGTCATCTGCGCCAGGCTATGCCCGGAGGACGCATCCGCCGTGCGCATCAGCCCGTAGACCACCCATGGCTGGCGACCGATTTCGGTGGTGAACCAGCCGGCGAGAATCGCGATCAGCCCGGACGGGCCCATCCACAAGGCCAGGTACAGGAACGGCCTGGACGTGTACATCTTGTCACCACGGCGCAGCCACAGGCTGAACAGCCCGGTGAAGATCATCAGGAAACCCAGGCCGACCATGACTCGGAACGACCAGAACACGACGGTCGAGTTGGGGCGGTCCTCAGGCGGGAACTCCTTGAGCGCCGGCACCTGCTTGTCCAACGAATGGGTCAGGATCAGGCTGCCCAGATAAGGGATTTCCACGGCGTATTTGGTTTTTTCGGCCTTCATGTCGGGCCAGCCAAACAAGATCAGCGGCGTCGGCTCGTTGCCTTTGTTTTCCCAGTGACCTTCGATCGCGGCGATTTTCGCCGGCTGGTGTTCCAGCGTATTAAGACCATGGAAGTCACCGATCACCGCCTGGACAGGCGCAACGATCAGGGCCATCCACATCGCCATTGAGAGCATTTTGCGGATCGCCGGGTTGTCCTTGCCACGCAACAAGTGCCAGGCCGCCGAGGAGCCGACGAAAAACGCGGTGGCCACGAAAGCCGCCGTGGCCATGTGCGCCAGGCGGTAGGGGAACGATGGGTTGAAGACGATGGCGAACCAGTCGGTCGGAATCACGCGGCCGTCGACGATTTCAAAGCCCTGGGGCGTCTGCATCCAGCTATTGGACGACAGGATCCAGAACGTGGAAATCAACGTACCCACGGCCACCATGACCGTTGAGAAGAAGTGCAGGTTGCGCCCCACCTTATTCCAGCCGAACAGCATCACGCCGAGAAAGCCCGCCTCGAGGAAGAAGGCCGTGAGCACTTCATACATGAGCAGCGGCCCGGTGACGGCGCCGGCGAAGTCCGAGAACCGGCTCCAGTTGGTGCCGAACTGGTAAGCCATGACCAGCCCGGAGACCACGCCCATGCCGAAGTTGACGGCAAAGATCTTCGACCAGAAATGGTAGAGGTCACGGTAGGTATCGTTACGCGTCTTGAGCCACAAGCCCTCCAGCACCGCAAGGTAACTGGCCAGGCCGATGGTGATCGCCGGGAACAGGATGTGAAACGAGATGGTGAACGCAAATTGAATTCGGGCGAGATCTAGCGCCTCCAAACCGAACATAAGTTTTCCTCTGTCAGGTAATACCGGCTGCGGGCTGAAAGCCTGCACCCACTGCCCCCACGGATATGGAGTGTGGCGAATTTCAATTCGTTTCTTTATTTTACCCATCACGTAGGGAATCTGGCCCTTGGGCCGCCAGAACAATCCCGGGGCGGGTTTTGATCTGGATCAAGCATCGTTAAAAGAGTAGTCCTATTTTCGATGCCCGGTTGTGTGGTCTTTTGTCGCGTGACAGCTTGCCTCACCAAGGGTTATTGCAACTCTTTGTTACAGCATGATGCTAATCTCGCCGTTCCTCTCGGCCCCCGATCTGTATTCCCAATGCCTACCGAACCTGCATTGCTGTTACGTCACCACCGCCCCTTCATCGCGTTCTGGCTGGCGCGAATCTTTACCGCCAGCGGCTTCCAGATGCTGACCGTGGCCATTGGCTGGAACCTCTACCAACTGACCGGCAATGTGCTGGACCTGGGGTTGGTCGGCCTGGTGGAGTTCGTGCCGCGCGTGCTGTTCATGCTACACACCGGGCATGTGGCTGATCGCTATGAGCGGCGCAAAGTCGCTGCCATCTGCCAGACCGTACAGGCGCTGATTGCCCTGTCCCTGGCCATCGGTGGCCTGACCGGCAACGTGACCCGCGAGATGATCTTTATCCTCGCCTTCCTGCTTGGCGCCGCGCGCTCGTTCGAGCTGCCCACCACCCAGGCAATGCTGCCGAGTATCGTGTCCAGCGCGCTGTTCCCCAGGGCCGTGGCCTCGTCGCAATCGGCGCAGCAACTGGCGACCATCGTCGCCCCGGCGCTCGGCGGTTTGCTCTATGCGTTCGGCAGCGTCTGGGTATACGGCCCGACCGTGGTGCTGTACCTGATCGCCTGCGGCCTGACCCTGAACCTGCCCGCCCGCCAGACGCCGCTGAACAAAGGCAAGGCCACCCTGGACTCGCTGTTGGCCGGGATTCGCTTTATCCGCAGCCGGCCGGACATCCTTGGCGCCATTTCCCTCGACTTGTTCGCCGTGCTGCTGGGCGGCGCCACCGCGTTATTGCCGGTGTTCGCCAAGGACATCCTGTTGACCGGCCCCTGGGGCCTGGGCCTGTTGCGCTCGGCACCGGCGGTGGGGGCGCTGTTGATGTCATTGTGGCTGGCGCGTTTTTCGGTGGACCGCAAGGTCGGCCGCGTGATGTTTACCGCGGTCGGTGTGTTCGGCGTGGCGACCATCGCGTTCGGGCTGTCGACCTCGTTCTGGTTCTCCCTGGCGGTGCTGGTGGTACTCGGCGCGGCGGATATGATCAGCATGGTGATCCGGGCTTCGTTCGTGCAGTTGGAAACGCCGGATGAAATGCGCGGCCGGGTGAGTGCGGTCAACGGCTTGTTTATCGGTGCATCCAATCAACTGGGTGAGTTCGAATCGGGGATCACCGCTCACTGGTTCGGCACCGTGCCCGCCGTGGTCATGGGCGGGATCGGTACGCTGGTGGTGACCGGCGTGTGGATCAAGCTGTTCCCCACCCTGGCTAACCGAGACCGCATGCATGTGCCCGTGGAAGAGCCCACGCTAAAACCCACGCCATAACCTGGGCCTGGAACCGAAGGGGGCTTGCCCTAATGCCAGTCAGTTAAGACAGAACCGGTCCCTGTGGCGAGGGAGCTTGCTCCCGCTGGACTGCGTAGCAGTCCCATTTTTGGGGCCGCTTCGCGCCCCAACGGGAGCAAGCTCCCTCGCCACAGGTC